>CAYIWX010000015.1:0-10641 GCA_964367305.1 uncultured Candidatus Saccharibacteria bacterium | reverse complement strand
CCGAGTGGCAAAATCAAGTCTTGCCGCAAATCGCGAAAGCTGTTTTAAATACGGCTAACGGCGAAGGAATGACGAGTGTTTTGAAGAATCTGAAAGACGACCCGGAAATCTTAAAAAAACTTTTAAACCTAATCAAAGAATCGATGCCCGGCAGAAACGAAGAAAAGTTGATTTGGCTCAAAAACAAAAATTCTTCTCTTTATGTCTTTTTCGTAGCGGGTCCTGCTCAAGAGTTAGGAATCAGTCTTTTTCCTGTTATCAAACCAGTTCCCGAAAATTTGCTCTTCGAGCGTTTTGCATCACTTCCCTCCACCCTTAAAGAGGGGGTTCTTGATTACGCTACCGCCGAAGATATTTTCAGAGTCTCTCAGACAAACCACCTTCCAGAGGCAAAAATTAGTGCTCTGGCTTCCTTGGTAGGAAAAATGCTTATGGGTTTCTTGCATCTCGATGATCTACCTAAAGAGATTGGTGGACTTTTAGGGATTGATCGGCGCCTTGCCGAATCAGTTGCGGCAGAGCTTGATCGAAAAATTTTCTCTCGTCTCCGCGAAGAGATTAAGGAAGTTTATGACCCAATCACCGTTTCAATAGAAGCCCCGATCAGGATGGAGAAATCAAAGGAGCCCTCCTTCGCTCCTTCCTTCACTAAAGGCTACGGAGGACAAGGTAAAGCTACGGAGGACAAGCCCGCTTCCGCTGAAACTATGACGAGTAAGGAAAAGACGATTTCCTTAGAAAGCTTAAGTCTGCCGACCGAGCCCTCCTTCGCTGAAGCTACGGAGGGTAAAGAAAAACCAATTCCTTTCGCTGTGCCAAAGGAACTCGCGGATAGCAAACCCCTCATAATTCATGAAGAATCCTCCTTCGCCAAAGCTTCGGAGGACAAGAAAAAAAGACCAAGCTTCAGGGGATTCTTTCCGTCTTTGGGGTTCTTGAAACCTAAAGACCAAAAACCACCCGAAACGAGAGCTCAAATCGAAACACCCAACGAAGCGAGGGGTAAAGAAAAGAAAGTTGTGCACTATAGCGAGTTCCGGACCCCGGTTTCTCCTTTTGGAGAAGAGGGTAAGTTTATTAAAACCCCCGAGACCGAAACCAAGCCCCCCGAAGCAGCTCCGGTTCTGAAACCACCCCCGAAGGGGCCCCCCTGGGGCGAGCCCACACCACCCACTGCTCCTAAGAAATTTATTCTCTCGAACATTGAAGAAAACCAAAAAAACCAAACCGGGCCGAAACTTGAAGGAAACAAAGTGGATCTTAAAAATTTATGAATTCATTAGAAATTAGTAATTAAAAATTAGAAATTTTCACGACTATGCCCAACTTCCAAGTTCCGCAATTTATCGAGCAAAAGCCGAAAATAATCGGGCCCTTAACGCTTTCCCAATTTCTTTATATTGCCGCAGCGGGCGCACTAAGCTTTGTAAGTTTTTATCTTTTCGCTTTTTTTTTGTGGCTTTTTATTACCGTTGTGGTTCTTGGGGCTGCTCTCGCCCTCGCTTTTTTCAAAATTGACAGCCAGCCATTGCCAAAGATAGTTTTTTCGGCTTTTGGGTTTTGGTTTAAGCCGCGGCTCTACACTTGGCAGAGGGGAGCGCCGAGGACACTCGAGATTCAAGACCTCGAAGAAATCCAAAGCCTAAGGAAAAAAATGAGCATAGAGGAAAGAATCAAGTCGATTGCACTAAACATCACAACCGGAAAATTTTTCGGGCCCCAAAAAGAAGAACGCGGGGAGGTTTATCAGCCCGTCACCTTCATTACCGGAGAAAAAAGATTAGCAAGAAAAGTCGACTACGCCCAAGAAAAAAGGTCCAAAAAATAGTAAACTAATTAAATGGCCGACGCTTCAACTCAACAATTTGTTCAAATTAAAAAGATCGAACGGGGGGTGGTATATCTTAAAAATGGTAGTTTGCGCCGGGTTCTGATTGTGGGCGGCGTAAATTTCGATCTAAAGTCGGAAAACGAACAAACACTTATTTTAAATAGTTTTCAAAATTTCTTAAATACGCTCGATTTTTCGGTCCAGTTTTTCATCCATTCTCGCAAAGTGAACGTGAGCGCATACCTTGCAAAAATCGCCGCAAGAAAAAAAGATGAAGAAAACGAGCTTCTAAAAATTCAAATTGAAGAATACGTTAATTTTATCAAATCTTTTGTTGAAGAAAACGCCATTATCAGCAAAACGTTTTTTGTGGTTGTTCCTTACGAACCGGTCGCAATCGCGGCAAAAGCCAGTGGAATCTTAAGCGTCTTTCGGGGTGGAAAAACCAAAGAGAGTAGAGAAAGCGCCGCCCGCGAGGGCTTAGAACAGTTAAATCACCGCGTTGATCAAACAACGAGTGGGCTCTCCCAAATCGGCCTTCGAGTAATGCCGTTAGAAAACGAAGAATTAATAGAGCTTTATTACAATCTTTATAACCCGCAACTTGTCGAAAAAAAGGATTTGGAAATCGCTCAAGGCCAATAAGACATGCCCACAATAAAAATACCCGAACCGTATAAGCCTGGGAAAGAAGACGTCTCGAACGTCATCGCTCCGGCCGGATTAGAAATCAACTCAAATTATTTGAAATTGGGAGATTATTTCGTAAAAAATTTCTTTATCTTTACTTATCCTCGTTATATCTCGAGCGGTTGGTTTTCACCGATTATCAACCTAGCCGAGATGATGGATATTTCTATTTTTACCCATCCAATGGATACCGCCCTTGCCCTAAGGAATCTGAAGAAAAAAGTAGCTGAAACCCAAGCCGAACTTTCCGAGCGGGAAGAAAAGGGCCTCGTCCGCGATCCGGTCCTTGAAACCGCTTTCCAAGACATTGAAGCCCTAAGGGACGCCCTCCAACAAGCAAGAGAGAAGGTTTTTAATGTTGGCGTTTATATAACGATTTATGGGCCGACTCTTCCCGATTTGAGGCGAATCGAAAACACGATCGAATCGGGAATGGAGTCAAAGCTCGTTTACATAAAACCGTCTCTCTTTAGACAAATCGAAGCATTTAATTCCGCTCTTCCCTTGGGCCGAGACGAGCTCCAGGTAAACACTCCGCTGAATTCTGGTCCGGCTTCGTCTCTCTTTCCTTTTGTCTCTCCCGACCTTACTTCGGAGGAGGGAATTCTTTATGGGGTTAATATGCACAATAACAGCTTGGTAATCTTTGATCGCTTCTCTCTTGAAAACGCGAATAGCGTCATTTTTGCCAAGTCGGGCGGAGGAAAATCTTATGCCACGAAACTCGAAATCTTGCGATCGCTTATGATGGGAATAAATGTCATTGTGGTTGATCCGGAAAATGAATACCAAAACCTCGCGAATGCGATCGGGGGTAGCTTCTTTAAGATCTCATTAACTTCTCCAAATCACGTGAATCCTTTTGATATCCCGATTATACCCGAAGGGGAAGAGCCGGCTGACGTCTTCAAATCTCATGTTCTAAATCTCACGGGGCTCCTAAAACTCATGCTCGGAGAGATAACGCCCGAAGAGGATTCTATGCTCGATAGAGTTATTACCGAAACTTATGCCTCACGGGATATCACTGCCGAAAATTTTGGAAACATTAAAGACTTGAAACCGCCACTCTTAGAAGATCTTCAAACTATTTTAAAAAATACCGAGGGTGGGCGGGGGCTCGCAACCCGGCTCGATAAATTTGCTCACGGAAGTTATGCCGGATTCCTCAATGCCCCGACAAATATTGATATTAAAAACAGATTGATTGTTTTCTCAATCCGCGACCTCGAAGAAGAATTGAGGCCGATCGCGATGTATATTGTTTTGAATTTTGTTTGGAACCTCGTCCGATCAGAACTTCGCCGAAGAATTCTTGTAATTGATGAAGCTTGGTGGATGATGAAGTATCGTGACAGCGCTTCTTTCCTTTTTGGCCTTGTAAAACGCGCCCGGAAGTATTATTTGGGGGTCACTACAATTACCCAGGACATTGAAGATTTTTTGAGTTCCGAATACGGCCGCCCGATTGTCACAAACTCATCGCTCCAAGTTCTTTTAAAGCAGTCGCCAACCTCGATTGAAGCGACTGCTAAGGCTTTTGACCTAACCGAGGGGGAAAAGTCGCTACTTTTGGAGGCGGCGGTGGGTGAAGGATTGTTCTTTGCTGGCCTAAAGCACGTCGCGATTAAAATCATTGCATCTTATACCGAAGACCAAATCATCACCACAAGCCCCGAACAAATGCTCGAAGCAAAAGGGTTAAAATAAACTTATGGACGAAAACCAAGAAGGTTTAGAAAAAGTTACCGAAGGTGAGTTTATTTGCTACGGCGTTTTCGCTCTCGGAGCGGATGTTGCTTTTTGGGCCATTAATTTTCTCTCGGGTGGCATCGGCGTGGCAATCACTGCACCAGCAAAAACCGGCGCCACTTGGTGGTTAAATCGCTGGCTAAAAAACAAACACACCTGGCTTCCAAGCGGTGCGGGACAGTGGATTATAAGAATTCTAGGCGCGAATCTTTCTCTTTTTGTGCTACTTCTTGTTCTGGGATGGCTTCACAACAATCAAGAAAGACTTGGAACCGTTGCGAAAGCTTTTAAAGCGACCGAAGCCCTAAAAGCCGCGGCGGGGACTAAAGGCCTCGGAGCAAAAGTAAAAGCGGCGCGCGAAGCTTACGCAACTAACGAACTAACCCCATGACCACATCATCAAAAACAAGTATTTATAAATTAGCGGTTTTTCTTGCCCTCCTCCTAATTGCCGGTTACCAATTACTGTTTACCGATACTTTTGCTCAAACGTCTTCGCAGATTATTATCACCTGGCAAGCCAATAATTTTTACCCCGCAAATTATGAAGGGAGGGCGCTTGTCACGCCTAATTCTCCTGTGGTTCTCGCCTCCGAACTCCTCCGCAATAATAAGTTGGTTGATACAACGCAGGCAACCTTTTCCTGGATTTTGGACGGAAAATTATTGGGCTCGGGACGAGGCTTAAAAGAAATAAGTTTTGTGTCCAAAAAACAGGCGGGCGACAACCATTTAGTAAGGGTTTCTATCAAAATCGGTGAAGAAACTTTCGAAAATTCGGCAAGAATCGAGGTTTCTGAACCAGTTGTTGTTATTGAAATAAAATCTCCTAGTCGCGAAATTAGAGCCGGAGAAGAAGTCAAGCTTCAAACAATCCCATACTTTTTTAATGTTTCTTCGGTAAGAGACCTAAAATTTTTTTGGCGAGTTGGAAACGCTAAAGAAGAAAGTGAGGGTGAAAACCGCCTGACTTTGAGTATCAGCCGCTCCCAAGACACAAACCAAAAAACACTTCAGGTTTTTTCAACCGTCCAAAACAAAAGAAACCCACTGGAGTTTAAAAACAAAACTGTTCAATTAAAAATCTCGAAATGATCATAAAAAAAACAATTTTTATAGTTTTGTCGGTTGTTGGAGTTTTGGGCTTTTATTCTCTTACCGAAGCCGCTGAATTAAGACTGTATTATTCTCCGCCCTGTCCTTTCTCGGACGAAAGTCCTCTTGGTGAGTGTTTGCCAGGAAGTGTTGGCGACGAAAGTCTTGCTATTTACATCAGACGGATTTATCAATTTGCGGTTGCGATTTCAGGCATTTTAGCGGTTGGAATGATTGTCGTCGGTGGAATTTATATTTCTGTTTCGGCCGGCAGTCCAGACAAACAAAAAGAGGGTCGGGAAATGATAGTATCGGCAATCTGGGGCATTGTTCTTGTTTTGGGTTCTTACTTGATTTTAAGAACGGTTAATCCGCGTTTGGTCGAGTTACCGACTCCCGACGTTGAAGAAATCAAAAACTTGGGGCAATACAGACTAGCAAGGTTTGAGTGCCCAACCGCTGGGCAAACCGGATGTTTCTTTGACGACGACGGGAATGCTTGCGATTTTCAAGATTTAAGCGCGGTCTGCAACGCTCTCGAGAGCGCCTCACCGGCCTGCAAAGAAGACGCTACCTATCCTTGTGCTTGCAAAAATTGCCGAGTCTTGGGCGAAGATTTCTTTGCTGTCAAAGCCAGCGCCTGTTCCGGCGAAACCGCCACAAGCGTACTTAGCACCCTCGGCAAATGTATGCTCGAAAGAGATACCTGGGGTGCTTTTGGTGCTTTCTATCGATCTCTTGGTGGCTCCGTTCCCAAGGGAACTGGAACGGGCGAGTGGCGGGTAACCGAAGCTTTTCCGCCAACCATACCCCATAATTCTCGTTTGCACTACGATGGACGTGCTTTCGATTTCGGACGGGACGGTGTCGATATAGCAAATCAAACCCCCCCACCAACCGACAGAGAATTTTGTGAGGAGGTAGAAGAGGTTGTCACAACCGCAAGAAGATTCTTTCGAACGGTGATCATCGAGGGGCTTACTCCCGCTTATTGTCCGGTACTCAGAGAGTCAAATCTCCCCGAGGGGATTATAAGAGGAAATTTTTCAAACACAACCGGTTTTCATATTCACGTAGAAAGGCCAGAAATAACCTCTGAATAAGAACGGAATGAAACCAATTTACAAAATAATCGGCGTTCTCCTCATAATTGTTTTGGTGGGTCTCGGAATTTATCTTGGGTGGAGAAAAATTATAGCTCCTGGTCCCGAAGAACCTGCGGGCAACGAACCGGCTCGAGGGAATATTACCGAAACAAAAACAGAGAACGGGCTCCATCTAAAAAAATTATCCGACAACCCAGTTTTTGGACACTGGATCTATGGTGGGGAGATTTATTATTTAGACCTTGACGGAAAGGTGTTTGTAGCAAAAGACGGAGCTGACACAGAAATTTCCAAAGAAACTTTTAGCGCTTTAAACAATATCGAGCAGTCGTCGGGGGGAAGCAGGATTCTTACGAGTTTCGGCGACCCCACGAATCCTAGTTGGGGAATTTTCGATTCGAGAGACAAAGCTTGGCGCCCGCTTGACTCAAATATTTTAAATGCCGCCTGGGGCGGAGACGACGAGACTCTTTTTGTGGTTGTAAGAAACGGAAGTTCTTTGAATCTTTCTGAAATTGATACTCAAAAAAATTCTTCTCCTAAAATTCTGATCCGCGATTTTCGCTTCAAGGACATTGATATTTTGTGGAAAACCCCCCAGACGCTTCTTTTTCTAGAGCGACCCTCCGCGCACTACCCGGGTCGGCTCTGGCAACTTGATTTGAAAACACTCGCCTTGAATCTTCTTGTAGCGCCGTTAGGGGGTCTTATTGTTCAACCCTCGGACGACGAAAATATTTTCTTTGAATTTTTTTCCGCCTCCCGAGAAATTTTGATACTGGATTCGAGTTTTAAACCGATTGTAAGCGAAGCCTCTTTTGTCACTCTTCCTTCAAAGTGTGCTTTCTTTGCCTCAACCACCTACTGCTTCGAACCACAAGAAATTCCAACAAACGTTACTTTGCCGGATGACTATTTGAATAAAAGTTTTTTCTCGGTGGACAATCTTTTTACCCTAAATCTTGAAACCGGAGAACTAAAAAGAATACTAACTTCTGGTGAGGGGGGGCTCCCCGCGATTGACGCCAAAAACCCAAAAGTGGCGGGCAACAGCCTTTTCTTTATAAATCGCTACGACGACAGTCTCTACGAGCTACGTTTTAAGTAGTAAGAAGCTTGATAACAACTCGTCTTTCTTTGCCCAATCCTATGCTTTCGGTCTTAAGTTCTGGGTGGGTTGTAATTTCTACGTGAATCAGCCTGCGCTCGTAGGCGTTCATTGGCGGCAATTCTACTTCTAATTTGCTCATCATTGCTTTGTGGGCTGCTGCTTTTGCAAGCTCAAGGATGATTCGTTCTCTTTCTTTGCGGTAAAGGTTTAAATCAACAATGTGGCTTGGAAGGTTTTCCCGCTTAAGCATTAGATTAACAAACGTATCGAGTGCTCTTAGTATTGTGGGAATCTGATCTTGGCTTAGGTCTTCGTCAATAAAAATAGAAATCCGGCGGTGGGCATCGTCGGTTTGGACTCTGACCTCGCAAAAACCCATCAAACCAAGTATTTTATTTATTTTCTCAAGAATTTTCTCCATCTTTTTTTGGTTTTAATCTCCGATTAATATACACCTGTTGGAGGACAGATATCAAGGTTGAGGTGGTCCAGTAAAAACCAAGGGCTGAGGGGAGATTAATTAAAATTATGAGGGTTATGAAAGGACCAATATAAAGCATTGTTCTGCCAAAAGAAGCGGTCGGGTCTTTTTTGTCTTCGGAGGAGCTTGTTTTTTGAGGAATAGTTAGTTTGCCCTGAAAGTATTGCAGAACTGCCGCGAGAATTGCAATCACGAAACTTTTTTCTCCCAAATCAACTACTCCAAGAAAAAAACGATTGCTGAAAATCGATGGGTCCAGGCCCTTTAAAAAAACTTGGTATAAACCTATTATGATCGGCAATTGCAGAATAACCAAAAATATTCCAGAGAAAGGATTGAAGTGATGTTCTCGATAAAGAGAGATAAGAGCTTTTGTTTGTGTTTCCTTGTCTTCTTTGTGGTCGTTCTGGATTTTTTTAATCTTGGGCTGAAGCTCGCGCATTATTGCTTGGTCTTTAGCGCTTTTGTAAAAAAGTGGAAAAAGAACGACTCTTACAAATATTGTGAGAATTATGATCGCGAGACCAAGGTCTTCAAAAGCAATGTGTTCGTAAATAAAAACCAAAACCGAGAGAATTGGTTCGTATAGGTATTTATGGAAAAGGCCCGACATTATTTTTTAAAACTTTCTTCTGTTGTTTTTTTCAGTTCTTTAAAGGGGGTTTTTAGGACGTCTCTCCCCAAAATAATTTTATAACCTTGACCATGTTCTCTTTTTTTAAAAAGGGGAGTCAAAATTGCCCTCATTCTTCTTTTTAGAAGGTTTCTTTGGGAGGCCTTTTTTAGGATCTTTTTTGAAACAATGATAATCGGCTTTTTCCGTTTTTGTGAAAAAGGCTGTTTTTTTACCACCAGAAGGGGCATTTTAAGGGGTTAATCTTCCGCGTCCTTTTCTGCGACGTCGTCTTAAAACTCCGCGTCCTTGGGGGGTTCGCATTCTTTGGAGAAATCCGTGCGTCCTTCTTCTTTTTCTCTTTTTCGGCTGATAGGTTCTCGACATTTTTGTGTTGTTTATCAATCCTAACACAAAAGATTATCAACAACCAATCCACAGTTAAGCAACAAAACCGGTTTAAATTCAATATTGTAAGATTCTCAAATATATTTATGATTACTAGTAACGTTTAATTTTGATTTTCAAAAATTTCTTTCGTCGATGTCAAAAACTATTTAAAATTTGAATCATCAAGACCTTTGGAAAACTGTTTTGGGGGAAATTGAACTCCAGATATCTCGGCCAAATTTTCTAACTTGGCTAAAACAAAGTCAGCTTCTACAAAAAAATGAGAAAGAGGGGTGTGTTCTTGTTGGCTTACCGAACAACTTTGCAAAAGAATGGGTAAAAAGCCGTTATCATAAACTAATTTTGGGTTCGCTTCGCAATTTGGACGGCTCCATTAAAAACGTTGATTATGCGGTAGTAAATTCTCTGGCCAGTTCAGCTCTCGACCGAGAATCTGCAAAAAAAACAAGAATTGCAAACGAACTGGACGGCCAGGAGTCGCTTATTGAACTCAAACTAGACCCCAAAACCAACCTTAACCCCCGTTACACTCTGGGGTCTTTTATTGTGAGTTCGTCAAACGAATTAGCCTACGCCGCAATTCAAGCAGTAATAAAAGATGTTGGGAAAAAATACAATCCTCTCTTTGTTTATGGGGGGGTGGGCTTAGGAAAAACTCATCTCTTAGAGGCAGCTGGTAATGAGATTATGAGTCTTTACAAGCGAAGGGTAAATGTTTTGTATGTTACTTCAGAAAAATTTATCAACGATGTTGTTTGGGGCGTTAGAAACAAAAGGATGGAGGATGTGAAAAAAAGATATCGCGACGTTGATGTTCTAATTATCGACGATGTCCAATTTATCGGCGGCAAGCCCACAACCGAGCAAGAATTCTTCTATACTTTCAACGTTCTTCATGAAAACAACAAACAAATAATAATGTCCTCCGATCGGCCACCGGCTGCAATTCCAACACTCGAAGAACGTTTAAGATCTAGATTCGAAGGAGGAATGATTGCTGATATCAGCTATCCCGATTATGAAATGCGGCTTGCGGTCCTAAAAACTAAAGTTCATGGGCGGGGCTGGGTCGTTGACGAAAAAATCTTAGAAAACATCGCAACAAGGGTTCAGAAAAACATCAGAGAACTAGAGGGGGTTTTGAATAAGGTGGTGTTTTATGAACAGGTTAAAAACGAGAGAATCGATTCGAAAAAACTTGACGAAATCATAAACGAAACTATTAGGGTCTCTCCTAAAAACATTACAGCTAACGACATTGTAAGGGTTGTGGCTGATTTTTTTGAAATCGACCCAATAGAATTAACCAACCGAAGCCGCAAGCAAGGGGTTGTGGAGCCACGCCAAATCGCAATGTATCTTTTAAGAGACGTTTTAAAATTATCTTATCCGCATATTGGAGAACGTTTAGGCAAAAGAGACCACACCACCGCCATTCATGCTTGCGGAAAAATTACTAGGGACGCAAATCAAAATCCAACCCTTAACCAGAAAATTATGTTAATCAAAGAAAGACTGTACAAAAACTAACCATAACCTGTTGATAAAAAC
>CAYIWX010000014.1:4337-11099 GCA_964367305.1 uncultured Candidatus Saccharibacteria bacterium | reverse complement strand
CTAAACTTAAATTAGTAACGAACTCTTTTCGTAACGAGGGAAAATTGAAAAATCAAAAAGACCTTCTCGCTGTTCTTTCTTTTTTCTTGGTCGTTTCCTGTGGAGGATTTAAAACGGACGGATTGTCTCCCCAGAACTTTACCATCGTTGAAGTAAACGTTGATCCGCCCCTTAGCGTCACGGTTTATGCGATCCGTCCTTACGCGCCAAAACATTCAAGGGGCGCTATTTGTTCCCGAGTTTCAATCGAAGAGAAATGTAAACTTTATTCGTCGATCGCTGGCCCGGCTTCAGGCGTAGTTCTCCAGGTTAGACCCTTGGCATATCCAGACTGTCCCATCATCCGATCAGAAATGGTTTCCGAGAGATGTTACAACACCGACGTTATTCATTTTTCTCCCGGAGACACTATTGTCCTCAACGTAAGATATCCCCTCAATTTCTCAAATTATACCGTGAAGATGGCTCGCAATTATCCCGAAACCGCTGGAAAAGAAAATCAAAACTAAAGCCCCCAAAAGGGTTTTTTAATTCAAAAAATTGACACTCATCGAAGTACAGGAGTAAGATTATCCACAGTTTCTAAGCATTGAAATAAGGAGCTTCTGAGCGTGAAAGGACGAATCGTTTTCACTGTCCTCGGACTTTTCTTGTCCCCTCTCGTTCTTCAAGCACAATACGCCTGTGGAGAGAATTTCGAACTCCAATTTGCATCAATGAATGTGTGGGGAAACGACATTTCGCGAGAATATGTGGACTATGAAAGTATCCTTGGTCCCAACACCTCGGTTTTGGTTATCAACGAAAGACGTCAACCGATTTCTATTGCTACCGGGAGAGGAATCGCCCTAAGAGGAGAATTTGTAAAGAGTCTCGGTAGAAAATGCGAGTGGTTTTTGGGGATCCGCGGATGGCTTTTCAGCGGAACTGCCTCGGTGAACGATACAGCTCGATTTGATCCCGCTCTCGAGAGTTCGATACGCGGGGTTCGGATGTGGGACGATTTTTATTTTCAAAATTTTGATGACCGAAGAGAAGGCGGCTTGTCAGAAATTGTTTCTTTTTCTGGAAATCGGAACCTTGTCTGGATTGCCGATTTGTTGGCGACAAGACGGTTGGGAAATAATCCGAAGATTTCTGCCGCAATGCATCTTGGCTTGCGCCTTGGAAGCACGAACTTTACAGAAGTTAATGCTATCCAAAACGAAGCCTTCGAACGGAATTATTTTCCAAGCACCGACTCTGTCGAAGCAATGGGTTTGTATTATATTCTTTTTGGACAATCCGAAAGCAAAGCCGAATACAGTGCTCTTGTGGGACCACTCTTCGGATTTGGCGGAACGGTGAGCGAAGGCAAAATGCGCATTCGCGGATCATTCACCCAAAGTTTTGTTCTTGGAAATGTAAATCTTTCTGGACAATGGATGGATTTTAGAGAAGCTTGGTTTGTAAAAGAAATGGAGGAGGGAGAGCTTAGAGGATTCCTCAACTCAAGAGAAATTAAAGCTGGTGAACTTTCGGGAGAGGAGCGGGTATTTCTACCAATAACAGAATTGTCTTTAGACGTGTCGTTTACCCCGAAGAAACGAATTTCTTTGGGTGGCGGCGTATTTGTTTCAACTTGGTTTAATGCGCCAGTCCCAGCCACATGGTCTGCTTCTTCTTTCGACTGGGAGCCTAGAGAAAGAACTCTGATCTATGGAGCGTTAACGGTTGTCGGGATTTACAGATTTTAAAGGGGCGCTCAATAAGAGCGCTTTTTTATTTGACGTCGAGGGTTTTTGTTAGTTAAACTACCTTCAGCTTCTTTACGCAAAACCATATGTGGAGGGTTTGATGAAAAAGAGGACTTTGATGCTTCTAGGTCTGATTTTTACCCTATCTAATCCTGTTTCGCTCTACAGCCAATTTGGCAGATTATCAGAAGGTTTTGGCGTAAATAAAATCCAATGGAATGTGGAAAATTGTGATTGGCAAGTTCTTAGTACATCCCGCAACAGTCTCTACTATTGTGAGGGTGGAAAAGCGCTTGCCGAGATGGGACTTGCCTACGCCGAATCAAGCTACGACACCCTGAAGACTCTTTTTGGTGTTGAGCCGGAGCACCCTCGCCGGATTATTATGTATCTCCCGGGCCATGTTCAAGAAACAAATACTTGGCCGGGTTTGGTTCCCGAAGCTGTTGGCGGTTGGTATGAAGACGAAGACAACCTGGAGAGAACTGTCGCGCCTTTTGTGGGGGATTATGGTTGGTTCCGCTGTATGGAACGGCACGAAATGGTCCACAATTTCCAAGGCGCTATCGCAAGAAAATCTATTCCGGAGAGCGATCTCGGAATTCTTCATTCTGATTACGGGGTGCCTCTTTGGTGGACCGAGGGTGAGGCCGAATATCGCGCCGGTAACCACGACATCTGCCGAGGTATTGACCGAGATGTTATTTTCAGAGACCTCATTTTGGGCAACGGTTTGCCAACTTTCACCTATTTGTCGGAATACCCGTGGGGCATTGAACACTATTTTGTGGGCTTTGAAACCCATCGTCATCTTGCCCGCAATTTCGGTGATAGTCTTAATGTCCTATTTTACCGAAATCTCAAAACTGTAACGGATTCGGTTGGAGAAACGAAGAATGCTTTTCCGACGGCTCTCAAGAAAACTTACGGAGTTGATCTGAATGATCTTTACCTTCGTTTTCAGCACGAACTCCGACTGAAATTTTATTCACAATATGACGGCACTAGACTTCCGATAGATCTCGTAACAAAGCCGCTTACGTTGCCACCCGATCGGTTTCTAAAGTACGCCTCGCCAATTCGTCTCTATGAGAGTCGAGGCAAAACCTATGTGATTTTCTTTTCGGGCTACGACGGCTATCCCACGCTCTATCAAGTAGAACTCCCCAGAAAAGATTCTTCGGATTCGCTTCAAACTGACGAGAAGAACCCACCCCGAGTTCTAATCCGTGGCGGAAAAAACGGTTACGAAAACATTAGCCCTTTGGTTGACGTCTTAAACGATAGCTTGCTCCTCCTTGCCGCAGAAGAAAAAGGATCGTACGCTCTTGTGATTCACGACATTAAGAGAGGTAATGAAATATTTCGGCGCCGATTCCCGAATATCCAGACCATAAGCTCTCCTCAATTTAGCCCGGATGGAAAACAAATTGTCTTTTCCGGATCTCTTGATTCTTCGGCTTCGGATTCTTCCGGGGTTTTCGACCTTTATCTCTATAATCGAGAGGGCAACTCACTTGAGCGCATGACCCACGACATTTATATGGACGGAGCGCCAAGGTGGCAACCCAACGGAAAATTGATTGTATTTGAATCTGACCGAGGCGAAGGCGGAGAATATGGCTTTACCAACCTTTTCTTGCTCGATTCCGAGACGAAAGAAATTCGCTATCTTACTCGAGGCAAACAGCACGATTTTTATCCGAGCTGGTCGCCCGACGGCAAAAGAGTGATTTTCACTTCGGACCGGGACGGCTTCTACGATCTCTACGAAGTGGATCTCGAGGGTCGCGGCCGACGATTAACGAAATATTGGGGAAGCGCGCTTTTCGGACACTTTTTGCCAAACGATTCCGCAATAATTTTTACCGGTTTTTACGAAGGCAAGCGGCAAGTTTACGTGCAGAAATTGTCTTCTCCGGAACTTACCCCCACCGAGGAAAGTTTCGAATTGAGTCCAGTCGATCAGGTTTGGCATCCCACTTGGCAATGGGAAGGGCGGGAAAGCAAATGGTATAAAGATGTTGTTGAGACGCCGTACAGAGGCGAATACAGAATAGAGGGTTTCTGCGGCGGTGAACTTGCAGCTGGATATGGCTATGGAACGGGTTGCGGGATTTATGTGCCCGACCTCATGAACGATCACTGGTTTTTCGCATCTTTCGGGAAATCAAATCACAGCTGGGTGCCGGGCCAAGGAAGATTCAATTCAAGTGTTGGCTTCACTAATTTGGGCAAAAGAAACGACTATGCATTGTTCCTGTATTACGAAGATAACCCTGTAATTGACATTCCGATCCGGCACGCTTTCCACGAAACGGCTTTAGGAGGCGGCGTGGTTTTTTCTCACCCCGTTTCAAAATATTTCCGTCTCGAAAATAATTGGGGGCTTGAACATCTAAATCAACGGGACCTTTATGACTGGACAAACTCATTTGATCTAAATCACAGCGCGGACACTCTGATATTCAAAACCAAAGGACTCACTCTTAAGAGCGGAATTTCTTTTGTGGGCGATAACGCGCTTGGCATTGAAAGCGGTCCCATTGTCGGATACCGCTATCGAGTTGGAGCACTCGCAACCGTGAATCTTTCGGGACTGATTCGAATCAAACCCAGTCTTCAAAACTTTCCTGAACTTTCGCAGAAAAAAGAAGAAACTCCCGGAGCAATTACAAATTATATTCTTCATGCAGATCTAAGACACTACATTCGCCTAGGATTAATAAGCACTCTCGGTCTCCGTTTTTATGGCTACTACAGTAGCGGTGAAATCCCCACCTATGTAAGTTTCGGTAAATTGAACGGAATGGCTGCCTTCTACCCCTGGAACTCGCCTTATGGCGGAAGGGGTTGGATGGCGAATAGCCGAATCACCCTACCGGTTCTAAGGCGCGCTGAATTTGAAATGCCGATTTTGGGAACGATTTCATTCTCGGGAATTCAAGGAGGATTTTTCTTCGATTTCGCTCAAGTTTGGTTTAGGAATAATGAGCTCGGGCCGATTTACGGTGATCTGGGAATGAGAATTGAAATTCCGCTTGGTCTAACGAATCTGCAGTTTGATTATGGGAAAATGTTTACGCTTCCGCTCAAGAGCGGCTACGAACTTCCCGAATTCTATCGCAAGAAAAAATTTGGGATCGGTTTCGGACAAAGTTTCTAAGCAATCAAGACACTCTTCGGGGTGTCTTTTTTTTTATAAGATCTTAAAACTTTATGGTAAACTTGAGAGACATGAAATTCTCAATCGTTATACCAGCCCACAACGAAGCGGAATACGTGGGACAGGCAATAAAAACTGTCTTGGGTCAGGACTATCCAAGGCGGGATTTTGAAATAATTGTTGTAGATAATAATTCCGAAGACGAAACCGCAAAAGTTGCAAAGAGCGCAGGCGCTAACAAAGTTGTTAAAGAAACTAATCAGGGCACCAACCTCGCCCGCGAACGGGGTTTTAAGGAAAGCAAAGGCGAAATTATCGCTTTTCTTGATGCTGACTGCGAAGCGCCGCCGGATTGGCTTCAAAAAATAGAGAGATCTCTTAAAGCGTCAGGAGTGGCAGCGGTGTCGGGTCCGTACAACTATGGCTTTACTGGTTTTAAAAAAAGACTTTTGGGGCTTTACTTTCGTCTTATTGCCAACATCGATAGGGTCCTTTATTTTGTGTTCAGAAAAAAGGCTGGTATTATCATCGGTGGGAATTTTGCCGTTTGGAAATGGGCTATTCAAAAAATTGGCGGACTCCCCCCCCTAAAGTTTTGGGGGGACGATACGGCTATTGCAATGGTTTTGAGCCGGAAGGCGGGAAGAGTAATCTTTGACCCGACCATACTTGTTAAAAGTTCCCCTCGCCGGTTTTATAAAACGGGGTTTTTGGAACTCGCCGTTAGATATATTTGGAACTATCTAAAAATTTATTTTCGTTATTCCAGATAAGGGATATTAAATTGCGCAGCAACTTATAAACTTGTAAAATAACAGCATGCCCGAACAATCTCAAGTAATAGAAACAATTAAAAAAGTGATGCCGGCGGTCGTCTCGATTACCATCTCGAAAGACTTAAAAGAACTTGAAAAAGAAATGCCCGAACTATTTAATTCTCCCTACCTCCCCCACTTAAACATCCCACCCGAAAAAATCGATGCTCATGGCCGAGTTCAAGTTGGCGGCGGTTCAGGATTTATAGTTCACGAAAGTGGAATAGTTCTTACGAACAAACACGTTATCGCCGAACCCCACGCCAATTACACCGTCATTACAAACGATAATGATCCCCACGAAGCCGAAGTTCTCGCTCGAGACCCAATAAACGATGTGGCAATTTTGAGAATTAAATCGAGAAAAAAATTGCCCGAAGTAGAGCTCGGTAATTCAGAAAATCTTGATCTTGGTCAAACTGTTCTTGCGATCGGAAATGCCTTAGGAATTTTTAAAAACACTGTTTCGGAGGGTATTATTTCGGGTCTCTCGCGCGCGATTGCCGCCCAAGCCGACCCCGCCTCCCCGCCCCAAGAAATGCGAGGGCTTATCCAAACGGACGCCGCAATAAACCCGGGAAACTCTGGCGGTCCGCTTGTAGACGTTTTCGGCCGGGCCATTGGTATTAATGCCGCCGTTGTCTTTGGTGCTCAAAATATCGGTTTTGCAATCCCCATCAAAGCGGCCGAAAGAGATCTTTCAGACCTCAAAAAATTTGGCCGTATCAAAAGACCGCTCCTCGGCCTTCGCTATATAATGTTGAACCCCGACATTAAAGATAAAATTGGTGTTGCCGTCGATCGCGGCGCATACATCGTAAGAGAACATCCCCTCGATCAGGCAATCATACCGAAAAGCCCCGCCGAAAAAGCCGGCTTAAAAGAAAAAGATGTGGTGCTTGAGTGGAACAGCCAAAAAATAACTCAAGAAAAAACAATTCAAGACTATTTAGACGATTGCGCAGTAGGAGATGTTGTGAACCTTAAAATCCTTCGGGGCAAAAAAGAATCAATTTTGAAAGTGGTGCTCGCGGAGAGGAAATAG
>CAYIWX010000014.1:0-4237 GCA_964367305.1 uncultured Candidatus Saccharibacteria bacterium | reverse complement strand
TCATCAAGGAGGATCAAGCGGTCATGAAGAGGATCGAAGGGCAATTTTTGGTTTAGCCACACTCTCCATTCATGCGAATAAAAATCCGAGTTTGAAGAATAGCGATTGTAGCAACCCGCATAATTGAACCGATCAATAAAAGAACGGCAGGTCGAATCCCCGGCGGAAACTTTTGAATAATACTCGTTCAAATCCGGAGCTTCGCAGGAATTTAAAGAAAAAATGTAGTTCTGGCAGACCCCCGAAAACGAAGTTATCTCTCCGCGGTCATAAAGAGGGGGGCAATTTTTCGGCAGAACGGGCTTAAAATTATAAACCGGGTCTAAGAAGCCGGTACATTTATTTAACCTAAGACCCTTCAGAGGACCACTTGCGCCATAAAAACGAATATAATCGCCTGCTTTAATATTTATTACGTTTTCGTAACTGATGGCAGCCGGCCTATAATCGCTTATTCCTTTGGGGATTAAGATTTCGTTATTTTTATTGTTCTTAATACGCCAACCGCTCACATTTACGCCTTCCTTAAGAGAAGATTCTCCTCTAATTTCAAAACTGCCTAAATCCAACCCTTTCGGGGGCCGCACCGAACCCACTCTTACCTTTTTGTAATAGGGTGAGAGATCGGAAACGGTGAAACCCACAGGCGGCACAGGCTGAACTTTCGAAGTTGCGTCCACTAATTGCTTTTCAAGGACTCTTATCCTTTGTGAATTTCCAACGGGTTCGCTCGAGGGTCTTGGCGAAAGAGAAAAGCCCGATATTCCATTGCCCTTGTTATATCCAAAATCTATAAGCTTTCCGGTGCCAAAAATACTCGAGAAAGCAAGATACAATCCTGCGAGAATCACTACAAACATCAAAACGCCTACAATTTTCATAATTATATTTTACTCTACCGTTACTGACTTTGCTAAATTTCGAGGTTTATCAATATCACAACCTTTCTCTAGAGCAATGTGATAAGCAAGAAGCTGAAGCGGTATCACGTTTACAATTGGGGAAAGCCAACCAAGGGTCCTCGGTACTTTAATCACAAAATCGGCTAATTTATCGATTTCATCATCATCTTCATTCGCAATCGCGATTATTTTGCCTCTTCTTGCTTTAACCTCTTCGATATTCGAGAGAACTTTTTCGTAAATCTTGTCCTTAGGAACTATAAAAACAACAGGCACGTTTTCGTCAACTAAGGCAATCGGTCCGTGCTTCATTTCGGCCGCCGGGTATCCTTCGGCATGAATATAGGAAACTTCCTTGAGTTTCAAAGCGCCTTCGAGCGCGGTCGGGAAATTTGCGCCGCGGCCGAGGTAAAGAAAGTTTTTTGAGTTTTTGAAGATTTTAGCGATTTCTTTTGTTTTGTCCTCCTGACTTAAGGCGGATTTTACTTTTTCCGGCAAATTTCTTAATTCGTGAACTACTCTTCTTCCCCATTCGAGAGTTCCTTGTTTTTCCCTAGCCAAAGCTAGGGTTATGAGAGCGAGGGCGGTAAGCTCAGAAGTAAACGCTTTCGTCGAAGCAACTCCAATCTCGGGACCGGCATGAATATAAACACCAGCCTCAACTTCGCGGGCAATTGTCGAACCGACAACGTTTACAATCCCCAACGCTGTTGCGCCTCTTGCTTTCGCTTCTCTCAAGGCCGCAAGAGTGTCTGCTGTTTCCCCACTTTGGCTTATTGAAAAAACAACATCATCTTTTCCCAAAATAGGGTTTCGATACCGAAACTCAGAAGCGTATTCAACTTCAGTTGGTATACGCGCAAGCTCCTCAAGCATATACTTGCCAACGAGCCCCGAGTGCCAAGATGTGCCACAAGCAGAAATAATAAAACGCTTAGCGTTCAAAATCTTTTTCCACACATTCTCTAATCCTCCTAACTTTGCCGTTCCTTCTTCAAAAAGAAGCCTCCCTCGAAGGGTATTTTCAATCATTTCGGGCTGCTCGTAAATTTCTTTGAGCATGAAATGAGCGAATTTGCCTTTTTGGATCGACTCAAGAGTCCCCTCAAGTCTTTCTACTTCAGGAAATTTTTCCCGATTCTCGAAATCGAAAACCCTTACCCCCTGCGAGTTAATAATCGCTATTTCCCGCTCAGGAAGGTAAATAATGTCCTTAGTTCTCCCCAAAAAAGGTGTTGCATCTGATGCAAGAAAATTCTCTTCACTCCCCCTACCAATGACGAGTGGACTCGATAGGTGAGCCGCGTAAATATTCTTCGGTTCTTTGAAATTTAAAATTGCAAGAGCGTAGCTACCTCGAATAGTTTGGAGTGTTTTTGTAAGAGCGCCCAAAAAGTCAGCTGGTTTTTCTTTTAAGAATTCTTCGATGAGGTGAGGAACAATTTCCGTATCCGTTTCCGAGCGGAAAACATGACCTCGCCCGCGAAGATAAGTCTTTAACGAAGTGTGGTTTTCGATAATGCCGTTGTGGACAACGGCAACTTGATTAAAGCAGTCGAGATGAGGATGAGCATTCGTTTCGTTTGGCGCACCATGAGTCGCCCAACGAGTATGGGCAATGCCGCTTTTTACTCCGTCGCCAATTTTATCTTCGGAAACTTTCTTTTCTAAATCTAAAACCCTCCCTGCTGTTTTGCATAAAACTATCCCGTCTTTGGTTTGGAACGCCAAACCCGCCGAGTCATATCCTCGGTATTCCAGCCGATGCAATCCTTCGATTAATATCTCTTTTGCATCCTTATTGCCCGCGTAACCAACTATCCCGCACATGATTCTAGAATATAGAATTTGGAAAATAGAATCCAGAGAACGTGAAAACTCCCAGGAAAAATTTAAAATCCGCCTCGTGGCGGATCAATCTCTCCGAACGCCTCATTATTTGCCTTTACCTTCTCTAATTCGCGCGAATTAGAGAAGATAATTTGGAGTAATAACATTTTTTATAGATTTAACAAAAAACCGGCTAGTGCCGGTAGATAATCTTTTATTTTTGCAAACGAAGGGCTAAAACGGAAAATTGATCCCAAAACGATGCCAATTCGTCACTTCCCCATTCCGCTCCGGTTGCCTCTTTCACTATGTGGTAAAGTTCATCGCCCGGTTCCTGACCGCCCCAAAAACTCATATTGACCCAGACATCGACAATGCCTTCTTTCTCACTATTTGTGTCTTCATTCCTATTATATCGCCTCATCTCAATCCAAAGAACTCTTTTTTCATGACCATCCCGCACATCAACAAAAAGATTGAGGAGAGGATTAAACTTCATCGTAGAAACGGTGATATTGCTATCAACTTTCTCTGAAGTAACGGATGTTACTTTAACACAGCTGTATTGATACGCCGTTATCTCTTGATCCTCTGACACCGGAAGCCCAGAGCCGCTAAAACTACCATCCGGATAGAATTTTCCAAAGAAACCTTCGCAGGTAGCACCGGTATTTCTCAAGGAATCCAGCGAATAAGCATCAGCAAGTATAACAATACCTACGTTGTGTTCCAGACTATCCGCAACCGCTTCCCAGTCTCTTTTTGGTACGTCTTGCGCTCCGAGAAAAGAACTCGACAATGCAAAACCAAAAACCAGCAAAAATCGTCTCATTTGCGCCTCTTATGGGAAAGTTACTAGTTACCAGCGTAATTCAAACCACAAAATTAATCAAGCGGTCTTTTACGAAGATTATTTTCTTCGGTTTTTTACTTCCCAAAAACTCCGAAACTTTTTCGTTTTTCATTGCGAGTTCTTCCGCTTCTTTCTGGCTTATGCCGATAGATGCCTCAATTGTCGCTCGGTGTTTTCCGTTCACTTGAACGATTAATTGATAGGTTTCCTCCTTGATTAGCTTTGGATCGTGTTCGGGCCATTTTTCTTTGTGAATCGAGGTTTTGTTTCCTAATTTTTCCCAAAGCTCTTCAGTGATGTACGGAGCAAAAGGCGCAAGCAACTTGAGGAACAGGTGACAAGAGACAAGAGACAAATGACTTTGGCTTTCTTCCATTTTGTTCAAAAGAATCATTAAAGCGCTGATTGCCGTATTGTAATGAAGCAATTCAATGTCTTCGGTAACTTTCTTTATGGTGCGGTGAATTATCTTATCAACCAATAACGAATCTTTTTCGAATTTACGAATTCGCTCATTCGCAATCGATTCGATATTCGCTGATGTAAACAGCTTCCAAACTCTCTCCAAAAACCTTGCAATGCCCAAAATCCCCGCGTCACGAAAATCTCCGCCCTGTTCAAAGGGGGCCAAAAACATCAAATACATTCTTAA
>CAYIWX010000013.1:0-11567 GCA_964367305.1 uncultured Candidatus Saccharibacteria bacterium | reverse complement strand
AGTTTTTATCAACAGGTTTTTAGAAAGTTTTTTTAAATAATTTCGTTTAGTTAAAGAGTTTTTGGAACTTTTCTACTTAAACAACCCCTACTACTATTACTAACTTATATATACACTATGAAACTAATACTACTTAGAAATAATTTACTAGAGGGTCTTTTTTCAACCGAGCGAGTTATAAACGACAACGTTAACCTCCCCATACTTAAAAATATTCTTTTAAAAGCTAATAACAGCAAAATTACAATCACCGCGACCAATCTTAATTTAGCAATTAATCATAATATTTCCGGGAAAATTGTCGAGAGTGGAGAAGTTACGGTACCTCATAATATTTTAAATAATATTATTAAAAACTTAAATACAGAAAAAGTATCTCTCGAGAAAAAAAACAAACAACTCAATATTATAACCGATAACTACGAAGCCGTTATCGAAGGACAAGAATCCAAAGACTTTCCTATTATTCCGTTAATCCAAAACCAAAAACAACACCTGAAAATTGACGTAAGTGTTTTTAAAAGTTCTTTGCAAAATGTAATTAATTCGACTCAGTTTTCAGATATTAGACCAGAAATCAGTGGTATTTTTCTTCAATTATACGAAGATGGTTTAAAATTGGTTGCGACCGACAGCTTCCGTTTAGCCGAGAAAAAACTAAACACAAACCTATTCGAGTCAAATATTAAAGAGAACGCTGTTATTATCCCTTTGAAAACCGCCCAAGAGCTTCTTAGGGTTTTAAAAGAAAACGATCAAAAACTTTGGATTTTTATCGAACCCAACCAAATCCTTTTTAAAACAGACTCTTTGGAAATAACCTCTCATTTAATCGATGGCCGATTTCCGGATTACGAACCCATAATCCCCAAGACACTAATTGGAGAAGCAACTCTTGACAGAAACGAGCTAATTAACGCGGTAAAACTTACCAGCGTTTTTTCGGGTCGTATTAACGACCTGATTCTAAAAACAGGCGAGAATAAAAAGTTTTTGGAAATTTACTCGGCTTCGAGCATGACCGGAGAGAACCGTTATAAAATTCCCATCAAACTCAAAGGCGATAAATTTTCAGTAGTTTTTAATTGGCACTATTTGCTAGAAGGTCTTAAGATTTTTAACGGTGAGGAGATAATTTTAGGAGTTAATGCTCATGACAAGCCAGCGCTTATCAAGGACCAAAATCAAACAGACCTTATCTATGTTCTTATGCCGATTAAGGTTTAGTTTTGCTTATAGAAAAAAAGAACAGAAACCCTTAATTCCTCTTGAGCAACGTTAGTAACTCTAAATTCGATTAAATTTTGAGGGTTCAAGGGATTGTTTAAAAAGTTTTGATAGTGATAAAATTTTCCACTAACAAAAAGGGTTTGAAGAAGACTCCGATTCAAATAAAATTCGATTTTGCTTAAACCCTTCGTAGATTTAATGTCGGCTCCGAAAACAAAGGGTCTTTGGACAAAATCCCCATTTTTTGGAGAAACATTTTCAATAATAATATCCTCCAAAATCGCAGAATTTTCAAAACTTACCAAACCCGGCGGTAGGGGAAGGTTATAACTACTGAAATTAGGTAGGTTTGTTTTAGCCCAATCAATCACCCCCTTCTCCCAATTTTCAAATTGAGAATTCTCTTCGGGAGAGAAAGGAGGCGGGCCCAAGGGGTCTTTAGGATTGACATAGTAGAGAATAGAATGGATTTGTGGATAGGTTTTTCCTTGAATTGTCGGGAGATATTGAAATTGACCGTTAAGCATGGTTTTTGAAACAATGGGGGGCAAATCGGGTTTTTCAAAAACCTCCTTAGGATATTCTTCCAAAACCCCTCTTAGAAAAGCGCTCCAAATAGGGATCGCCGCAAGAATACTCGAACCTTGACGCTGCATAGGTGCGTTGTCGTTGTTGCCTGCCCAAACACCCACCACAAGCGATGGGGTATATCCAATGGCCCACGCGTCACGATAATCATTCGTCGTACCGGTTTTTAAAGCAACCTCTCTTTCGGGGAAAAGAGTAAGCGATAGGCTGTTTTGGAGAAGAAAAGATCTCAACTCTTTGTCAGAAAGAATTTGGTTAATAAGACGAGGAGATTGAGGGTCCATTACTCGAACCGGTTCGTCTTTATAACTTTCTAGAATTCTTCCTTTGCCGTCTTTGACCTCAAGAACCAATTTTTGTTTATGGTAAAGACCCTCCTGAGATAGGGTGGCATAAGCGTTTACTATATCAACCAACCTTACCTCTCCTCCACCCAAAATTAAAGAAAGACCGTAACGCCACCTTTCCTTTAAAGAGGTTATGCCAAACTTCTCTGCATTTTTTAAAGTTTCGTCTAAGCCGGCAAGATACAAAACCTTTACCGAAGGGATATTGATAGATTGGGCTAATCCCGCCTCAAGAGTCACCGGCCCTCTAAACAAATCACCAAAATTGTGAGGTTTATAACTTTTTTCCGGATCGCCGGTTGTATCGAACTCCGTCTCTGCGTCAAAAACGACAGTTTTCGGAGAATAGCCCTTTTCAAAAGCCGTAAGATAAGCGAACGGTTTTAATGCAGAACCAGGCTGACGGAGCCCTTGGGTTGCTACATTGAAATTACCCTCCCGCTCGATGTCAAAATAATCTCGTGATCCAACAAGAGAAAGAACCTGGCCGGTTTTTGGGTCCTCGGCCACAAGCGCTGCGTTTTTACCGTTATAGAGTTCTTCGTTGCGAAGCGCTCCCTCTTTCACGGCCTCCTCGGCAATCTGCTGCATTTCCCAATTAAGAGTAGTGATAATTTTTAAGCCGCCATTTAAAACAACGTCCTCACCATACTGATTTACGAGATAATCTTTTACAGCAAGAGAGAAATGAGGGGCTTTAATAGTGCCGAGGGATGGGGGAGCAAAATCGATCTTTTCCGCGAGTGCCGTTTTTGCCGTCTTTTCGTCCACAAACCCAAGTTCCACCACTTTTTCCAAAAGACGCTTCTGTCTCGAAAAAAGTTCCTCTTTGTGATTTCCCCACGGCGAGTAATAACTAGGCGCTTTAGGAAGCGCCGCAAGTATTGCGGCCTCCCCCAAGGAGACGCTCTTAACCGGTTTATTAAAGAAAGTTAAACTGGCCGCTTCAACTCCGTAAGCATTTGAACCATAAGGAATCTGGTTTAGGTAGAATTCGAAAATTTGATCTTTGGTATAACGCGATTCGAGCTCGATCGCAAGCACGAGTTCTTTTAATTTTCTGGTAACCGTTCTCTCGGGAGTTAAAAAAACATTTTTCGCGAGCTGCTGAGTTATGGTTGAGCCGCCCTGAACAATCTCGCCACTTCTAAGGTTTACAAGAAGCGCTCTTAAGATCGATTTAATGTCAAAAGCGGGTTCGTTGTAAAAATTAGCATTCTCGGCCGCAAGTGTCACCCACTTCAAATAATCGGGAATTTCTCCAAACGGAACGATGGTTCTTTTTTCTTCGCCGTGGATTTCGTAGAGTAAAACCTCACCAGTCCGGTCGTAAATTTTTGAAGACTCGTTAATTTGGCGGGCCCCAAACGATTCCGGCGAAGGCAATCTTCGAATAATAATAGCGAGATAAAGAACAAAAGAAAGCACAAAAATTATTACAAGAACCAGAGAAACCAGAATCGTTGAGAAGAGTAATCGCTTGTTTTTTCTTCGGAGTCTTTTAATTGATCGCATATTGTTTATCATAAAACCCCCTCTCCAAAAGGACAAAACCCCCCCTCTTTTTCTAGAAAAAGAGGGGGGGTTTTCTTGCTTATTTAATTACTCGTCATTATCTATCGACATTTCGTCCGGTTCTTTTTCGGGGTTGTCCACTTCCTCTGAATTGCCCTCTTCATTTCCAAGTTCTTCGTCTTCATCGCTTAAAATGAGGGGTTTTATTTCGGTAGCAATTGCCATTAATATAGTGTTCTAAAGCGACCTTTTTCGATTTGGGGATACTATAAACAACGTTTTTTAATTGTCAACCCTGTTGTTTATTACTAACCGCGATAGCGATCGCCAAGGCGTCGCTTGCGTCATCGAGAACCGGTCCGGTTTTTAGGCCTAAGAATATTTTAACCATTTTGAAAACAGCTTTTTTTGATGCCCGACCCGAACCCGTAAGAGCAAGCTTGACTTCAGAGGGAGCCACCTCAACGAGGGGAACCCCGCTTTTTAAAACGGTGTTCATAATAACCCCCCGACTTTCGGCAACCTTGAGCGCCGTTTTTCTGTTTTTAGCAAAGAAAAGCTTTTCGATTCCGACAAGTTGGGGCCTTTCTTTTTCCAAAAGCTCTGTTAATCCTCGTTCAAGGCTATTGAGGGGCGACTCTCTTAAAATTTTCACGATACCCGAATTAATGTGGGTGAGACTGCCGCCTTTTTTCTCAATAACGCCGAAGCCAATCCTTATACTGCCGGGGTCTATGCCCAAAATGGTCATTTTGCGTTAGTATAAACTTTTTGGACATCGTTTAATTCCTCAAGACCCTTTATTAAATTTTGGAGTTTTTGGCGTGACTCGTTGTCTAGGTCTCCCAAGAATTTCGGTTGCCACAGAGCACCCGGTTCTCTAGGTGCAGTAAACACCCAACGAACACTGCCGGGCTCCGCAAGTTTAGCGTCGTGTTCTTTAAAAACCAACTTCATTTCACCTAAGGTTCTCGCGCGACTATCGGTTATCGCTTCGATTAAAATTGCGACACCTTGAGGTCCGTAGGCTTCAATCAACAGCTCCTCCAGGTTTAAGTTTTTTAAGGACGTCCGTTTTATTGCTCGTTCGATATTTTCTTGGGGGATTTGATATTCTTTGGCTTTCTCAATAGCCGCTTTAAGCCGAGGATTGAATTGGGGATTAGATTCACCTCTTGCGGCAACTGCAATTGAGGCGAGTAATTTTGAAAAAAGCTTCGCTTTTCTTTGGTCCGCAACACCCTTATGAACCTTTATTTGTTTCCAATGACTATGACCTGCCATAGGTGTTTATAAATTCCAAATCACAAGCACCAAATTTCAAACACTTGTTTTGGATTTTGAGAATTGAGACTTGTTTGTAATTTGGAATTTGTTGTTTGTGATCTACTTTAGCGGTAGAGTGAACCAAAAGGTGCTACCGCGACCCAAAACCGACTCCACTCCAATTTCACCGCCGTGCCGTTCCACTATGTTTTTTGCGATATAGAGACCAAGGCCGCTGCCATTAGGTTCTATCTCAAGGACGTTTTCACCTCGGTAGAATTTGGTGAAAAGTTTTTGTAAACCTTCTTTAGGAATACCCACACCGGTATCCTTCACGCCCACCCTGACGAAAGGCTTGTCTTTGAGAGCTTCGACATCCACCGTTACATTTCCGCCCTTAGAGTTATACCTTAAAGCGTTATCAACCAAATTCCACAAAACAATTCCGATCCTCTCACGATCGATGCTCAATAAATATTTCCCCCCCGGGGAGTAATTGGTTTTAAGACCAAGCTCTTTAACGATTGGGCTAAGCTCGTTCAAAACCTTTTTAATGAGATCGTCCAGGTCGGTTTCTTCAAAATTATAGCCGTATTTTCCCTCTTCAATTTTTGCAACGTCCAGAAGATCATTAATGATTTTTAGGGCTCGCTCTGACAATTTTAAACCCTCCCTCAAGATTTCTTTATTTTCTTTTCCCCCTCCGTTTTTTAAGAGACTCTCAAATGCCCAATGAATTCCCGTAAGCGGAGTTCGGAGCTCGTGGGCGGCTACGGAAACAAACTCTTTTTTTGACTCAATAATTCCTTTCTCTCTCGTCCTGTCCTCGATGATTTTTATAAATCCGGAGGTTTTTCCTTTCTCGTCAGTTACGGTGATCAGGGTTATTCGGAGTTTTAGGGTCGGATCTTCGAGGTTGAGGTTCAGAATTTCGGGCGAAACGCTCTCAGAAACTCGGCTAATAAAGGGGGCAAGCGACGGATAGATTGCCTGGGTTATGCCCCGCAAACGGGGGTTTTTTATGAGTCCCGGTTCAATTGTCTTGCCGATCAACTCCTCGGCCTTAAGACTAAAAATTTCTTCCAAAGCGCGATTTACTTCAAGAATTTTAAAGTCGGGGTCATAAACCAAAACCCCCTCTCCCAGATTTTCGACCACCGCCTTAAAAGTTTTTTCTCGAAAACCAGTTTTAACGCTTAAATCGACAAGTTTAATTTGATTGCGAGAAAGCAAAAAAGTCGTTCCCAAAATAATTATTAAAGAAAGAACAAAAAAAAGAGGCGGCAAAAAAATAGCACCTACAACCGCAAGCGCGAAAAGAAGAACGAGAAAAACAAACAAAGAAAGAATTTCTGGCCTTGAAATATAGCTCGATATTTTTGGAGATTTTTTAGGCATTCTCTAGTTTCTTCATTTCCCCCCAATTCTCGCCCACCTTCGCCTCCACTTTTAAAGGAACGGAAAGCGGATAAATATTTTCCATGATTTTTTTAAGAGGCATCGCTATTTCTTTTAGGGTATCATTCCGAACCTCGAAGAGCAATTCGTCGTGGATCGAAAGCAGCAGCTTCACCCCGCGAGGAACCACCCCCCCTTTTTTTAGAAAGCGAAAACTCTCGATCATGGCTAACTTAATAATATCGGCTCCGAGACTTTGAATGGGCATGTTGATAGCGGCCCGATCTATTTCGTCTCCGCGGTAATCTTTGATAAACCATCTCCGCCGGCCGTTTGGATTTTTCACAAAACCAAAAGTTCGTGCTTCGGCTTTCGTCTTCTCTTGCCAGGTTTTCACGGCCGGGAATCTTTCGAAATATTCTCGAATGAATTTTCCCGCCTCTTCAAAGGACAAACCGCTTGTTAGGGCAAAGCTCTTTCCGCCCATTCCATAGATGACGCCGAAGTTCAACGTTTTACCGAGTCTTCTCATTTCGGGAGTAACTTTTTCGAGCGGAACATTAAAAACCTGGGAGGCGGTGAGTTCGTGAACGTCCCAACCCTTCATGAAGGCGTTTTTGAGCTTTTCATCGTTTGAAATATGGGCCAAAAGCCGCAATTCGAGCTGAGAATAGTCAAAAGAAAGAAGAGAATATCCTTCGGGCGCCTCGAAAGTTTCTCGGAGGGATTTCGCCCACTTGGATTCTTGCGGAATGTTCTGGAGATTGGGTTTTAGGGAGCTCAACCGGCCGGTTGAGGTTCCGGTCTGGGAGAAACTTGTTCTTACCCGATTGTCGCTTCCTAACATATCAAGAAGCGGTTCCACAAAGCCGGTTTTTACCTTAAAATTTTCCCGGTAATCTAGGATCAGGCCCACTATAGGATGCTTTTCCTTAAGTTCAAAGAGAACTTTTTCTGCCGTTGATTTCTGACCAGTTGCGGTTTTTTGGGTTTTCTCTCCGATTTTAAGTTTCTCAAAAATTATTTCGGCGACCTGTCGTGGGGAATTAATGTTAAAAGTTGTTCCGGCCCCCTCGTAAATTTTTTTAGCGAGGACCTCAAGTTCTTTTTCGATTTCACTTTTAAGAGAGAAAAGCCCCTCTTTATTGAGCGCAACGCCTGATTTTTCCATTTCCGCAAGGACAGGAACTAGCGGCATCTCAATTTTTTCGAAAACATAATCAAGTTCGTATTCGGTGAGTTTACTCTTAAAGAAACGAAAAAGTTCAGAAAAAAGACTCGAATCCATTTTTTCTAAGTCTTTTAGAAGAAACCTTTTTACGAGGGCCTCAATTGAAAAATCCTTTTGGTCGGGGTCCAAGAGCCAGCCCGCGACCCTGAGGTCAAAGAGGGGTCCTGCAATTTCCAAGCTTTTCTTTGTGATATTTTTCAGGATTTCTTTCCAATCAAAAGCTATTTTCAGTTTTTCGGATTTCAGTTCGTCGGGATTTTTTTCAATCGATTCCAAAGAGGGAAAAATTAATACATCGGACTCTAGAGCGAAGTCAAAAGAAAGCGCCGCAACCCTCTTTGTTGGTTTCTGTAGCCGAAGAACCAAGCTTTGGAAACCTAGTTCGGTAAAATATCTTACTAAGTTTTTAAGATCGAGTTCCGAGAAGACGAGGTTCTCAATTCTAGCTTCGAGGGGAACGTCCCGTTTTACGGTTGCGAGTTTTTTTGAAAAGAGCGCCGCCTCTTCGTGTGCCAAAACCTTTTCAGCAAGCGGATGATCCGGTTTCATCCTCTTGAAAACATTTTCAAGCGTTCCGAACTCCTCCAATATTTTCGTTGCCCCCTTTGGCCCCACTCCTTTTACGCCGGGAATATTGTCTGATGGATCGCCCACAAACCCTTTGTAGTCGGTAAGTTGCTGGGGTCCTAAACCGTACCTTTTTTTAACCGCTCCTTCGTCATAAACGAAGGTTTCGCTTACCCCTTTTTTCATCGTCTGGACAACGACTTTGTCGCCTTCAACCAATTGAAGAGCGTCTAAATCGCCGGTTAAAATCACGATTCTAAGGTCGCGATCTTTTCTGAACTTTTCGGCAATTGAAGCGATAATATCGTCTGCTTCAAAGCCCGGCGCCTCAAAAACCGGCACCTGAAATTTTCTGAAAACATCCTCCGCCCGTGCAAGCTGGCTTTTCAGTTCTTCGGCAGTTTCTGGGCGGTGCGCTTTATAATCTTTAAATATTTCTTCGCGAAAGGTTGGTTCCGGCCGGTCAAGGGCAGCCGCGACGAATTCCGGCGGACTTTCTTTAAAAACTTTTATAAGAATACTCGATAATCCATAGATCGCTCCGATTGGTTCGCCTTCGGGGGTAGTGAGCGGCGGAAGGGCGTGAAAAGCCCGATGGATCAATGAGCTTGCGTCAATTAAAAGAAGTGTTTTCATGTTACGTCCGCCATTATAATTGTACCTGCGTTTGTGTTTTTGCTATTTTCCTATTCGCGCGAATTAGAAATGGTCAGGATTAGTTGGCTTACGGTGTGGGGCAGGGGATTAGACAAGCGGTAGTAAACAACAAGACTCTCTTGTCTCCGATCGAGGACGTCTAGTTGGTGAAGAATTCGCAGATGTTTTGAGGTAGAGGTAAAAGACAAACCGATTTTTTCCGCAATTTCTGTTACGGGCAATTCTTTGTTTTTTGTAAGAACCTTAAGGATCGCCAATCGACGGCGGTTTGCTAGACCCTTAAGAATTTTTTCCAGCGTTTTCATATTTTCCAGTTATTTTATTATATACATAATCTTACTACTTTCTTATTCGCGCGAATAAGAAAGTAGTTGTTGTTGGATTTTGTTGTCTAAACAACTTCGGCGTTGTAGCACTGCTCACAATAGACAACCTCCTTACGCTCCGGGGCGTAGGAAGTTTCAAACTCGTTCGGGCACCTGCCCTCCGGGTGGTGGGTGTGTTTGGTTGAATTCTGGTAGGTTTTGTAATCGCACATACACTTACGGTGCCAGAGTTTCCAGGGGTTCTTTTGTCGCAATCGCTCATAATGACGGCAGTTTGGGCAAAGGGTGGGCAGCGGGAAATTATTAGTTCGATAGAATTCAAGTTCGCGCGGCACGATGCGAAACGCAAGCGTGCACTGATCCGGGCACTGTCCTTCGTGGGCACAGCCGATAGTTTGTTTAAGAATCTCGTCTTTGACATCACGAATGTGGTCAGGAAGTTTTTCTGGAGACAAATCAATGGCGGGGTTTTTGACTTCAGGCTCGCACCAATGATAACCGCGGCTCATAATCTCTTCCCTCGAGAGCGGGAAATATTCCTGGGCAACCGATTGGTTGTAGGCAAAGGGGCTTAATTCAATTGGAAAGAATTCGCCATAACGATAGACACGCCCAGCTTCTCCCAAAAATGGCATCTCGTCCATATGACGAATAATCCGCGGTACCAAATTCTCATACTCTTCCTTGGAACACCGCTTATTCAAAATGCAGTAATGCCCGTCTTTCATACCAAAACAGCCGAATAAGTTGGAGGAACTTTTGCACCAGCCGGCATAGGTGCAATCCTGGAGTGCACCGGACGACGCAATCGAAAATTTGAGATTGCGCTCACCCGCGCCCCCGCTCACATATTCGTACATCAGTTCGGAGCCAAGGCCGGTATTACTCACGTCCATTGCGTCTTTTAGCTGTAGCACGCGCTGGCCGTAACGAACGTCTTCAAGGTCATAGCCGTCAAAACAATTCTTCGCATTTTTTACATTTCCGAGGGCATCACCTGTGGAATTAACGGCCTTCACTATATCGACATACTTGTGGAGCGCCCGTTTCCGCATCTCTTCATACTCGCGGCGCAGGGCGTCAAGTTTTGTACGACTGCCAGTATCAATTTCCTTTAGTTTGGTGTGGTACGTTTCCTTAGTGAGCTGCTCGTTTCGGAAAACGAAGTCCTTATTACGGAGATTTGAGTTCATAAAGCAATTTCGGACATTGTGGCAGTCAAAAAGAAAGAGAGAATCAAGACATGAACGCGTGATCATTGAGTAGTGGACGTTGAAATTCCTATCGCTGTAGACGTTCCACGAGCATTTTTCGGAATTGGTGATAGTGAGGCAGTCAAAAAGATAATTTGAATGGTCAGTATTCTTTGAGTAAAAAACATCCTCGCCGCCAACTATGGAGAACGATAGATAGCAGTTCTTGGCGTCACGGATGATATTTGAATACGGTGAATCTACGCAATTTGATTGCCAGAGATTAAGACGCGGGACTTGATTGAATAACTCTCTAAATTGTTCAAAAAACGGCTTTGAGAAATCATACGGACGCCCATAAGCAAACGGATCCCAGGCATCGGAGAACCAGCAATCATGACAAAATACCGGAAAAGAACTTGCGGGATGATACGCGGAGAAAATATCTTTCTTGCAGTTACCGCACCCTACCTTAAAAAGAGATCGCTCGTTCCGCCAAGCGTAGCGCCGTTGCATTCTACAATCCGGACAAAAAGTCGGCGGCGGGACTTGGATTTTTTTGTAGAACTGCAAATCTTCATCTGTTATCTCAAACTGAGCTTTGCAGTTTTGGCAATTCTTGTTCATCATGCTTATGGGTAAAAATCTCCGCCCGAGGCGGATCTCCGCCGGAGGCGGATGGGCCTCGGGCGCACGCCTTTGGCGGAAAAATCTTCGGGTTCAATAATGAACACCGCCTTACAATTCTGACACGTTTTATTTTCTTGGTTCATTTTTTATTCGTGAGAATTTGTGGTCCAATTCGAGACCCTTTAGAGATATTTATTATTCTTTCGTTTTTTTTTCTCCCGTGCCGGAAATTAACCCAAAGCGTTTTTTTTGGTAGGATTTTTTCGATTTTATTCGCCCACTCGATTAAAGCGATGTGTTTTTTATCCCGAATAATATTGCTAAAGCCGATAGTTTCTAGTTCAGAAACTTTTTTGATCCGATAAGCGTCTATGTGAACCAAGGCGTGATAATTTTTAGCCCGAATTCCATAAATTTTCATAATAAGGAAGGTTGGGCTAAGAATGGATCCTCGAATACCCAAACCTCGCGCAAACCCTCTTGCAAAAACACTTTTTCCCGAGCCCAAATTACCCCGAAGGCCAATTACACAACTCTTTTTCGGATAGCGTTTCAGTATCTCTTTTGCAAAAAAGGAAGCAATCTTTTCGGTAATTCTGGGAGAGGAACTTGCTACTAG
>CAYIWX010000012.1:6271-11700 GCA_964367305.1 uncultured Candidatus Saccharibacteria bacterium | reverse complement strand
CTTTTATTTTTTTAGGATCCGTATCTTTTTGAAGTCCCGGGAGAACTCCCAAAAAAACAAGCAACAGAAGAACAACAACAAGACCCACCGAACCTAAAATAATTATTTGGGGTTTTGTTAGAGACATAAGTTGAAATTCCAAGCACCAAGCACCAAATCCCAAAATTTTTGAACTTCGTTATTGGAATTTATTTGTAATTTGGAATTTGTCATTTGTGATTTTATAAACAAACCACTCCAATTAATTTGTCTCCTTTTTCCAAATTCATTATTCTCACGCCTTGAGTAGCGCGGCCCGTCAAGCGCACAGCCTTTAATTTTGTTCGGAGCGCCTGCCCCCCCGATGAAAAAGCTAAAATTTCCTCTACGTCATCGTTTATAATATGAGCGCCAATTACCTCTCCTGTTTTTTCGGTTACCTTTGCGGTTTTTACGCCTCCCCCGCCTCTGCGCTGGATTTTATATTCTTTAAGCGGTGTTTGTTTGCCGAAACCATTTGCCATAACTACCAACAATTTGTTGCTTGTTCCTAGTCCCTTATCACTTGTTTTTATTATATCAAGACCAGCGAGCGTGTTCTTTCCTTTAAGACGAATGCCCGTAACGCCAGAGGTGCTCCGGCCCATCGGGCGGACGTCCTTCTCCTTAAAGCGAATTGCTGATCCCAAAGACGTAACTAAAATCACCTGATCCTCGCCCGAGGAAAGGTTTACCCACCCCAGAGAGTCGTCGGTCTTTAATTTTATTGCGATAATGCCGGTTCGTCTTACATTTTGAAAATCTAGGAGAGATGTTTTTTTGATAATGCCTCGCTTTGTTGCCATGACCAAATTATATTTTTCCAGATCCTTGCCGTAAGCTACGATCGCGCTTATTTTCTCTGACGGAGGAATTTCCAAAAAATTATGGACCGACTTGCCCTTGGCGGTTCTCGTTGCAATCGGAATTTCATAGACCTTCGTCTGGAAAACCCTGCCCCGATCGGTAAAGAAAAGAATATTGTCGTGGGTTCTAGCAGAGGTAAATTGATAAACCTGATCTTCGTCTCTAAGTTCAAAACCAATCGTTCCTTTGCCGCCGCGCTTTTGGGCGCGGAAAGAACCCGGCAGCATTCTTTTAATGTAACCTCCCCGAGAAAGGGTGATGACTACGTCTTCTTGCGGGATCAAGTCTTCTTCGCGGAATTCTTTTAAGCTGCCCGCTTGAACTTTGGTTTTCCGGGACCCCGGAAAACTTTTTTTGAGACCAGCGAGTTCATCGGTAATTATTTGGACGATTTTTTTCGGATTTCTAAGAATAATTTTTAATTCGGCAATCAGCTTATTTTTTTCTTTGAGTTCGTCTTCAACTTTTTGGCGTTCAAGAGCAGCCAGGGTTTGAAGCCGCATCTCTAAGATTGCGTCTGCTTGAATGGGAGTGAGCCGGAAAGATTTTATTAAATTTACTTTGGCGTCTTCTCGGTCTTTAGATTTTTTGATTGTCGAAATTACTTTGTCGATATTGTTGAGTGCTTTTACGAGCCCCTCAAGAATGTGAGCGCGCTCCTCGGCTTTTTTAAGATTGAACTCCGTTCGGCGTCGAATGACTATCTTCCGGTGATCTAGATAAAACTCAAGAATTTCTTTTAAAGAAAGAACGCGCGGCTCAATTCCGTTCACTAGCGCAATCGTATTAAAGTAAAAGTTTTTCTGGAGTTCGGTGTATTCATAAAGCCGATTTAAAACTTTTTGGGGCGCTGTATCGTTTTTTAGTTCTATAACAATCCTTAAGCCATTTCGGTCTGATTCGTCACGGATATCACGGACGCCTTCGATTTTCTTTTCTCCGACAAGTTCGGCCATTCTGGTGATGAGGTCGGATTTATTTACCTGATATGGAATTTCAGTTATGACGATTTGGTGGGAATTTTTGTGTTCTTCAATTTCCGCAACTCCGCGTGCCGTTATCGACCCTCTTCCGGTTGAATAAGCGGACCTGAGAGCGCTTTTGTCGTAGATTATCCCTCCTGTTGGAAAGTCCGGCCCCGGAACGAATTTCATAAGATCATCAATCTTACAATCGGGATTTTCCGATAGATGAATTAGAGCATCCGCAATTTCAAGGAGATTATGAGGTGGGATTGATGTCGCCATTCCGACTGCGATGCCGACTGTTCCGTTTAAAAGCAAGTTTGGGAGTTTAGCCGGCAAATATTTCGGTTCCACTTTTGATCCGTCATAGTTTGCTTGCCAGTCAACGGTTTCTTTTTCGATGTCGAACATTAGCTCTTCGGCGACCTTCGAAAGGCGCGCCTCGGTATAACGCATTGCCGCCGGACTATCGCCGTCAATCGAGCCCCAGTTCCCCTGTCCGTCTATGAGCGGATAGCGGAGAGAGAAGTCTTGTGCCATGCGGGCCAAAGCATCATAGACCGCCATGTCGCCGTGGGGGTGATATTTTCCGAGGACCTCGCCAACCACATTTGCAGATTTTCTGGATTTTACGCTGTGAGTAAGGCCCGTGTCCCACATCGCCCACAAAATTCTCCGCTGGACGGGTTTCAGGCCATCACGAACGTCGGGGAGGGCCCGCGAAACGATAACCGACATCGCATAATCGAGATAAGATTCTTTTAGTTCCTCGGTTATCTCCCGCGGCTGTATTTTTTGAGTTATTTCTTTTGGTTTAGCCTTTTCCATGTTTTGGGTTATATGTTACATGTTTCATGGCAGATGTGTTTTCGGTACCGGATCAAGGTTTTTGTAAGTAAAATTTACTGATGCGCCGCTTAAAGAAAATTCCTTGGATTCTTGGGTACGGTTTTTTACTTTTTTGAGTTCTGCGCTTATCTGCCCCCCGAGGTTCAAAGCCACATTTTCGATATTTAAAGCGACAATTTTAAATCCCCGCCCGAAGGTTTCTAAAAAAGAAGGTTTTGATTCTTTGTTTAAGACAATTTTCTTTTCTTCTCCGATCCGAGGAATACCAGCGTTTAAATAAAGAACCCAAAAACCTACTACAAAAATCATCGAAATAGCCGAGAGCCCATAAAGCCACCGATTCTTTACCGCATCATTTGAGCGTCGAATTTCTCTTAATTTTTTTTCCGCAGAGTTTAAAAATTTCGCGAAAGCCATCGTTAATTTATTACTTCAGACACCTAACGACTATTCCTTTTGGTTTCAGGTCTTTTTTCTTCACAACTATTTTTTCTTCTGTCTCGCATTTGTCCCTGCCCAAATCTTTAAGAAAATTCTTCAGATTTTTTTCGGGCGCCATTACAAACAGGCTTGGTTCAATCTGCTTTACGGTTTTGGAGAGCGGGGGTGCAATTAAGACGTCGACACGAAAAAAATTTTCTAAGATTTTTGGACCCAGGTCGTTTTTAAGATTGCCAAAAATGCCGACTCGCATTTCGTCCATTTCTAACCGATAGATTGTCTTTTGAGCCTCTTCGGGGATGTTAAAGCCGGAGACCCGAACACCTTTCACCTCGTATTCACCGGGAGAATCCACGGCCAAAAAATCGCCCTCAACCGGATTTGGCTTATCCATTCTCTCCGATTCCAAAACTAGATCAGCGCCCCGGAAAGACCTTAGGTTAGTCGGGTTTATTAATACCGTGGTATTGCCCGCTTGCAATTTAAAATAATTTTCGCCGTGATAGGTAATTATCATAACGAGGATTTAGTATATAGGATTTAGGATACAGGGGACCTTTTTGCGCCCTAAATTCTAAATACTAATTACTAAATTCTAACACGCTTTTCCTTGCTTTTCAATACGGGATTGTGTTAGTTTTTAACTACTTACACCATGAATACGATAAAAAAGACCGCAGAGAACATCCTAGATTTTTTAAAGAACGATCCGGGTTTATTTTCATTACTTAGGCCCGGCGATTTAGTTAAGGGGCACGTTCTTGAGAAAGCTTCGGGGCGGGTTTTTGTTGATCTTGGCAAGCACGGCACGGGGGTTGTTTACCGAAACGAAACGGAAAATGCGCGAGAGATCGTTAGGGGCCTCAAGGTTGGCGATGAGGTTAACGCCAAGGTCCAGGCGGTTGATAACGACGAGGGGCTTACCGAGCTTTCTCTGTCTCAAGCGGACAAACAAAAATCCTGGAACGAGGTTCAGGAGCTTAAAGAAAAAGAAGAGATTTTGGTTGTTCGTTCGGTGAAGTTCAATCGAGGAGGTTTTATTTTTGACGTTAACGGAGTCCCTGCGTTTTTGCCGATTTCGCAGCTTTCTCCGGAACATTACTCTCTAGTAATGAGCGAAGACAAAAATCAGTCGACCGAAGCAATGCAAAAATTGGTAGGCGAAGAATTTAAGGTAAAGATTACCGACCTGAATTCTCGAACGAGCAAATTCATAGTTTCGGAAAGAGCCGCTCTTGAGGTTTCTCTAAAAGAGCTTGCGAAGAATTATGAAGTTGGGCAAGAAATTGATGGAATAGTTTCGGGAGTAGCCGATTTTGGCGCTTTTGTGAGATTTACCGATAACCCGGCGGTTGAGGGGCTAATTCACGTGTCCGAACTTGATTGGCGGGAGATCAAAAACCCAAAAGAGATTATTAATGTCGATGATGCGGTAAAAGCAAAAATCATCGATATTAAAGACGGTAAAATTTCACTTTCTTTGAAGGCCTTGAAAACAAATCCTTGGGAAGACATTCCTAAAAAATATAAAGAAGGCGCCGAGGTTTCGGGGCACGTTTACAGCTTCAATCCTTTCGGAGCGATCGTTGATTTGGGTCACGGTTTTCAGGGGCAGATCCACGTGACAGAATTCGGCGGCGTCGAAGAAATGAAAAAAGAATTAACCTTAGGCAAAGAATATCAATTCACGATTCAGTCGGTTCAGCCGGAAGAGAAAAGGATCGTATTGAAACTTAAAAAGTAGACCGATAGTTGTCGTCAAGCACGAAAACAATACTCGGTTTCAGGACATTGTTGACGAGATGGGTGAATTTGATATAATAATAGTGTTTTTACAGTACTAACCCGCCGCAAGGCGGGTTAGGTTTTTCTCTAATCCCAACACAAAGAAAAACACGCTTTATTAAATAAGAAATTTTCTTCTTTTCACAAACCAGTTCTCCGTGATAGATAAATTTGTTCTTGCTCACTTCGGGAAACCTTCCGGAATTCTCCTCTCGACAAGCTCGGGATCAGTTCCGGCTTTCCTCTCGTTCGCTTCGGTAATTTATCTACTATCACTCCGAGAGGTTCGTTCAAAAAAGAAAATTCCTCAAAGAAACACCCGTCCCTTGTTTTCGACAGCAACTTTCGGAATCCCGACGGGCTTGGTCTCGAGCGAAGCGAAGAGCCGTCGGGATGAGAACGTAGTGTTGCGGTTTGCCGCTGGAGCAAACCGACAACCGGTGATGGAGAAAATGAGGGACGGGTGTTTTACACCCTCTTTTCTATTCTTTCTCGAATGTCCTC
>CAYIWX010000012.1:0-6171 GCA_964367305.1 uncultured Candidatus Saccharibacteria bacterium | reverse complement strand
ATGTTCCAGCCCATTTTCTTTTGGGAATAGAGCATATTCGCGCCGTCAATATAAACTTTTGCCCGGGTTTTGCTTGCGTCCATTTGGTGTCCTAGTGTATAGTTCACGAAGATTCTTAAATTCTATTATAGGAGATCTTCCGTGATCGGCAAAATCAAGTTGGGCGTTTTTTTAACTACGTTTTTGGTTCTTGGCGTTTCTCTTTTCGCCCTTTCATTGTTATCCGAAAGCAAACTCCTTCTCCGGATTGATCCGGGCCTCTCTTATCCGCCTTTTCGGGTAATCTTCCTTACGCTTTTCCCGCTCGTTTTTTTGATGTGGTTTGGCCGCTATGTCGATAAGCTTGAGATTTTTTGGCCCAGTTTCGCCGCCCTTGTTGGTGTTATCGCTTACACTTTTTTGGTTCTCGGCCTTTTGGAACTAAGGAATCATCCCAAATTTTCTCCGTTTCTTGCTCTTCCTACTTGTTTCATTATTATGCTCGGCTTCGCGTTTTTTATGTTTCGTTTCCCAAATGATCATGAATTGTTTCGAGGTATCGATGTAGCGGTTCGCGAGTCAACAAGAAAAGAAATGGTTTCCCTCGCTTTTCTGGAATTTTTTGCAATCATTGTGCCGATTTCTTACGTCTCAGTCAAAACCCTCGTTTGAGGGTTTTTGCTTGTCCTGAGCCGTGTCGAAGGATTTTTTAATTTGACACATTGACTCTTTTCTGATACTATCTAGCCAGACCTTAATGGAGGCGCAATGCCTAATCCGCACGTTTCTTTTGGTGGAATCTATTTCAAGATTCAAGGCCTTTGGCGTTTGATGATGGGAATGGATCGAGAAAAGCCCAGACCCCATCGTTGGAAAGGCTTGGGAGGACGTGGAGAGCCTGCTGGCGTTCGTCAGTCCGGCGAAGAAACTCCTGAAGATACAGCAAGACATGAATTGAGAGAAGAGGCGGGCATCGAGGTTGTCTGCCTTGGCGAAGCCAATCGCCCGATGCATCTTCTCGGCCGAACCGGCCCGCACGACTTTGTTCCGCTTTTGCTCAAGCCTACTACAAATAACGAAGACGATATTGTGCCCGGTGACGAAATCATGGTTATCGGACTTCTCACGGACGACCAGGTAAGAATTTTCCGCAAATTTATTTTGCCAAATCACTACAATGGTTACGTGAAGTTCCGGGAAGATTACAGATTTCTTTTCGAGGAAGGTGTCGAATTCGTAAATGAGGAAGACGTTTCTTTGGAATCCGAAAAGAGACTAGTTCATCTTATCTATGAATCCGAAGTTCCTGGTCTTGATCCTAGCGCATTTCATGACTTCGAAAGAGTCTACTCGGTTGAGAAGCCACCTTTCGATAGAAGCATAAAGCCAAGAACAATTTGGCACGCTCATGTTGATCTGGACCACGGCCAAGAAATTCTGAATTTCCTCGAGGCGAGAGATGAGGAGATAACAAGAGCAGCGCGGACAGCGAAACGTTTTGAAGAATTACGAAACAGACCATCTCTCGAAAGCACGCTCAGTGAGGTCCGGAGACTTGACAAGACAAGACGTCATCGACGTCGCTAGCCACAGTATTTTGTTGGTGCGGTTCCTTTGGGAACCGCTTTTTGTTTGATTTGACCCCCACACTAGATCGGATATCTCGTCTTCAATAACGCCTTTCGATTGGGTGCTGTAGCGCCCGATTAGTGGGGGTTGACAAAATCAATTAAAAATTCTAGTATTTTGGGATGATAAACAAAATAGTTCTGCCGACCAATCCCCAACCCGATACCATTGTGGCGGTTTCACTATTAAAAATTTTCGGGCGGGAAAAGTATCCGGGCATTGAAAACGCACCGGTTGAAATTTTGAGCGACTTGCCCGAAAACGAAACCCCAAGTTCTTTGGAAGAAAAGGGAACGCTTTGCATTGATCTTCGAGGCGGCAAATTTGATCATCATGGGAAAAATACAACCGCTTCAAATTTAGTTGCTCTTGATTTGGGTATTTTAGAATACGCCCCGATAGCAAAACTTTTAGCTTACGCCGAGCGCGATGACAAATTTGGCCGCGGCACTCTTTCCGAAGACCCGCTCGATCGAGCTTTTGGCCTTTCTGGTCTCATTTCGGTTTTGAATAAGGCTTTCCCGAACAACCCGAACGATGTAGTAAATTATGTCCTCCCGCTTGTTTGGGCTCATTTTGTTGAAGAGAAAAAAAGAGTTGAAGAGATCCCTGCGGAGTTTGAGAAAAAATTGGATAGCGGTGAGGTAAAACAATTTGAGGTTCGGCACAAAAGCGATAAAACCAAAGTGGTCATAATTCAATCGGACAATCCGAGTATGATTGGGTGGCTCAGGTCTTCTTCAGGCGTTAAAGCTGACGTCGTAGCTCAGAAAACAAGCGCCGGCTATGTGAATATTTTGACAAGGCAATTTAAACGAATTGACCTGCGGTTGGTTGCGTCCTTAATTCGTAAAGAAGAAACAGAGCTTCGGGGTCGGAGACTGGGCTTATCTTCTGAAGACTTAATGAGGCCGGGCCGAGTTAATGAGGTGCCGGAGTGGTATTACGATCGAGCGACAAATTCTCTTTTGAACGGCAGTCTTAGCCAAAAAGGAATTTCTCCGACTCAAATCACGCTTCCGAGAATCAAAGAACTGATTGAAGAAGGTCTCTCTTCGTGGCCGCCTAAGCACATTTTTCCCGAATTGACAAAATAGTCCGATTGTGATATCTTTTAGGCAGTCCTAAACAATAGGGGGAAGCGTGAAGAGCGACATCCGTTTTTTTGAGAACGGATTGGGAGCGATCGTGACTTTAGACAAAGGCCCCGGGCTTGAAATTCAAGGAGATGGCAAGATTGTGATTCCAACCGGTCAAGTGCCAAGAGGGATTTATCTCGCAATTCTTGTACCCGCTGATTCGTCGACTTTCATTGTCCGAAGGGATAATGTCGGTGGTGACTATCGCGAACTGTGGGATTCTGAGGGTTCCGAGAGGACAGATCTCGATGGTCGTCCTTTCGACTTCTATCCCGCAGAGTATCCAATCGCGGTCATCATCGACCGCAAAGGCTTGCCGATCCGGACGGTGTGGAAGAAAGAATCTCCGAACCGAGTTGACTGCTGGACACTTCGACCGGACGGCTCGCTTGAGTTATTCCAAATTGGCGTCGTCATTACTTTTGAGAACGACAGTGGGGCTTTCCGGTTGGTTGGCGAAACTGCTTGGAGAGGCAAGCTTTTCACGAGAGACGGCGATCTTGTCGCGCGGCCGGATCATGCGATCTGGGGCCCGATGATCGAAGTACGGAAGAGGATTTTCAGCCACCGGCGTTTCACCGAGCTCTTGCACAAAGTAAGTCTTGAGACGTGGACTGGCCGGGAAGAGGAACTTGATCCAACAGTTCCTCCGCCGCCCAAGATCGGTTTCGCACGCGTCCTCTGGCACAACAGTTTCATGGGTGAGACTGGAATGGCGCTTGTCCGAACCGTTTCGGGTGAGGCTTGGGTCCATGGATCGGACATCTTGGACGAACCTGACGTTGATGGGTTGAGGCGCTTCCGAAGAGGCGATCTTGTTTCTTACAAGGGCGTGCCCATATCTTGGGGTGTTGGAAAGCCTCCAATTCTCCGCGGCGTGGTCCTAGTACAAGCCACCCCTTAACCCATTTCTCGAGTACTTATGAGCCCCCGCTCTGATTTCAGAGTTCGGGGGCGTAGTTTTATTAAACCCTTTTAAAAAATTAAAAATCAGAGTAATCTTCCTAAAAGATCCTCGAAACCCAACAAAAATGAGCGAAAGACTAGAAAAACTTCATACTGCAGAGGAAGAACCGGATTCCGAAAGACTGCGAAAAATTTATTCGGCAATTATGGGTATTTTAGCCGATCAAGAAAAAAGATACGAAGAAGGCGACAAGAATGCCAGGGAAAAAGCTAAACTAGAGTTAGAAGCGCTCGAGCGGGTTTTTTTAGGGAAACTTTATCCGACCCACCAAGAAGAGGTCGCTCTTTTTTTTAGACTGCCTCGGATGATTTGGGACGATAGGGTTATGACCAAGAAGAAAAAGACAGGAGAAGAGATTCGTTTTGAAGACGTGAGTTTAGCCGAGCAGAATTATCTTTTCACTCACTTTATCTTAGAGAATCAAGGTGATAGAAATTATCTGGACCAATTTTGGTCGGATATGGCTGGCATTGCAAAAAGACTAGGTGCTGGGACTGATTTCGAAGGAATGAAGAGAGGAATTTTGGCTCAAGTTGCCGCCTTTCGTTTGCTTGAAGCGGCTGGCTTTAAACCGAAACTTTCGACGCCAAGCGAAGATATCAGACCCGGTGTTGATTTTTGGGCCGAACAGGAGAGTTCGGAATTTGCTGTGCAGGTTAAGGGCCACAAAAACCAAGAGTCGCCCTATTTGATAAGCGGCGTGGGAAAAATTAATTTCTTCGGCGGCCTTCAAGATATTCCGTCTTCTTCCGGAGAAGAGAAAAATATTCAAGAAGACAAGGACACCTTCCGTAATTTTGCAAGGAGAGTTGATAATTTCAGCCGACGACACAAAAAAGATATCGAACCCCTTCTAATTGCCTTGCCCGAAAAAGAAATAGATCAAATAACAGGAACGCCCTCGGCGGAGCTTTGGAGGCGAGTTACAGGAAAGTAGATTTGACAAAAACCTGGTTTTGTTCTAAAATCTAGACCAGATCCTTGAGTTATGGGATCGCAAAGCGTCCTCCTTGGAAGGACGAGCGATAGAAACTCTAAACTTGGAGGTTTTGTGCGCGTTCAGGTTCTTGGCGGTTCGCCGCCGCATCTTTCAAGGGATGGTATTGGTCCCATTGGAATGTTGCTTCCTGATTTGGGTATCTTGGTTGATTACGGTATCGGTCATCGTCGACTTCCGGAGGGCGAGGCGGTGATAACGCCTTTTCCAATTCCGGCTGACCAAGAGATCCGATACGTGATTTTGACCCACATTCACAACGATCATGCCGGGCTTGTGCCCTGGGTAATGAAGAGATTTCCGAAAGCAGAGCTTGTCACAACTCTTCCCACTCTTGAGCTTGGTCGGGCGGTGTGGAGTGATCTTCACGCAATCGGCCGGCGGCGCGGTTATCCCGGACTTGTTCCTTGGAACACCTCGCTCTACGAAGAGATTTGCCGGCGGACGATCATCGTTCGTGAACCTGGCTGGATCGACTTAGAAAAAGGCACCCGCGTTTACTTTTGCCCGAATGGTCACGTGCGCGGATCAGCCTACGTTGTGGTCGAATCAGGCGGCAAGCGCGTTGCTTGGAGCGGAGACGTGTCTTACTACGACACGCCAACAGTCCTCGGGATGAAAGCGGAAAATGTTCCGGAAGAAATTCGGGGCGTTGATGCACTCTTCCTCGAGTCCACTCATGGCGATCGCGAAGTCGAACCACGGAGTAATCTTGTGGATCATGAGATGAATCCGGCAATCAACGAAACACTTTTTTCGGGTGGGATTGCGCTTGAAGTTGCTTTGAGCATCGAGCGGGCGCAAGACGTTGCTTTGGATCAAGTGCGTGGCGGAATTTTACCGGTTTATCTCGACAGCAAACTTGCGGAGATTGCTTGGAAAATTTACTTATCGAAAGAGGGTTCTTGGTCACCGAACGATATTCCGATCGATCCCGTTCTCGCAAAGAGAGTGATCTCTATCCATGACCGTGCGGGAGAGGAAGACGGTTCGGACTTTCGCGAGAAGTTGCTCCGAAGCGGGAAAGCACTCTCGATTGTTTCGAGTGCCGGGTCTTTGCAGGGCGGACCGTCCGTTTCTTGGGCAAAGAGAGTTCTTCCTGATCCAAGAAGCTTGATCGTCCAGTGCAACTATCAATTCGAAGGAACTCCGGGAGCCGATCTAGAAAAGTACCGCGAAGGTGTTTCGCTCGATTTGGGCGGCACGCTCGTGTCAGTCAAGTCGAGAGTTCTCCGCGTTGATCTTTCGGCTCACGCCGGCCGGAGCGCGCTTCGTAAGATCGCAAGCTGGTTCGAGCCGAAGCGCCTCATTCTCTACCACGGTATTTGGAGTGCGTGTCGCCACCTACAGCGTCACATTATGCGTCCTATTGCTTTGGGCAGGCCGAGTACGCTCGAGAGGCCTCCAGAGATTCCAGTAAACGGTGAATTGATCGAGATATAACAGCACTTTTTACCCCC
>CAYIWX010000011.1:5727-11720 GCA_964367305.1 uncultured Candidatus Saccharibacteria bacterium | reverse complement strand
AGCATGCATAAGAAGAGCTGCTTCAATGCATGGAATAAGATGGATTGAATTGAAGTTTCTAATACTATCAATGTTTTCGTAAAGTTCCGTTCCGGCAGTTACGTTCATACTATCGAAACATTTCGCAGATCGATCGATAACGTTCGTAGAATAATAAACGTCTTCCGACCGCACAATAGAAAAAGATAAATAAACGTTTTTGCTCTCCCCCGTATAGTTTGCATAATCACTATTCACATTCCCTTGTCTTATAACGGTATTCGGTCGAGGAACATGTTCGAAAAGATAACCTAATTGTTCAAAGAAATTTCGATTAAAGTCGTAGAACGAGCCATACACTGAAGCATCCCACGAATCTGACCAGTAGCATTCGGTGCAAAATACCGTCCGTTTCACATCGGGAGCATAATTAGAAACGATATTTCTTTTACATTTATCACATTTTCTGTGATAAAGAGCTCGTTCGTTGCGCCACATGAGCCGGCGCTGCAATCTGCACTCTGGGCACCACGTCGGCGGCGGAACATCAATCTTTTTATAGAAATCAAAATCTTCCGGTTCGATTGTGAATTGGTTTTTACAATTCTGGCAGATTTTGGTTTCACTATTCATTGTTTTAATTTTAAGTGATATGACACGTCATAGCGGTGTTATGCTATAGCATAACACCGCTTTTTACTCAAACCACCTCGGCGTTGTAGCACTGCTCACAATAAACGATTTCTGGCCGGTTAGGATCATAAGAAGTTTCGAATTCGTTAGGACAATGATTTTCGCCGTGAAAATGGATAGTCAAATTCGCGTATTCCTTGCCCTTTTTACCTTCACAGTTACATTGGTTTCGATAAAGTCGCGGAAAATTGGTTTTTGCAACTCGTCCAGCATGACGACAATTCGGGCAAAGCCGCGGAAGAGGTAATTTATACTTTCTATAAAAATCTAGCTCGTAGGGAATAAATCGAAATGCAATAGAACAGCCGTGATCGCATTTATTGCTATGCTCACAAGCCACAATTTCTTCCTTAAAGGAATCTGCGAATTCGAAGGTATCCGGAAGATCGCTACCTTTCTTTGTAATCGAATAAGTGCGCTCGTCTGATTCGCGCCAAATATAACCGTGATCAACTATTTCTTTTTTCGAAAGCGGGAAATAAATACTCGCAGTTTCGTTATAACCGAAAGGGCTTTGCTCTGGAGGGAAAAACTCTCCATACTTATATGTCCGTCCTTTCGAATCAATATACGGCATTTCATCCATGTGTCGAATAATTTTTTCTCGGAGTGTTTCATATTCTTTTTCGGAATATTGCTTGTTCAAAATGCAATATCGTTTATTTTTGAGACCAACACAACCGAATATATTATTGTTTCCAAGGGATGACATACTGTATTCGACTTCTTGACTACCCATAGCTACAAACCAACCAAACCTGACTTTAGAAGAGTGGCCTGCCATTAACGTTTCATAAAAAAGCTCCGAATTGATTCCAAAGTGAGTGAAATCCCAACAGTCGGATGAAACATTTTCCCCGGGGGTAACCATCATACAGAACCTAGAGTCCTGTAGTTTCGCTGCAATAAATGAATCACGCACATTTTTACATTCGTAAATATAGTCCCCCGTTACATGCGTATTTTGACGCCCGTGCATATATTTCTGCGGATATTGATTCCAAATTTTCAAAGACTCTATGTCTGCACTCTTTATTTTTTGAATAGTTGAAGGATATAATTTCATGATTTCATTTTCGTATTCCTCCTTAGAAAGGGGTTCGTTAAAAATGTGATATTGTTTATTGCGAAGATTTGCACATCCGAAACAGTCACTGCATCCCACACAATTGCGACTAAATAACACATTGTGGCAACTCTGACAGTCTATCGAAAACGTGGTTTGATAACAGTCTCGACAATTTGTGATTTCATAACATGCTTCACACTTATTGACTAAATAGGTATCCACACAACCTTTTGCGTTGGTAAGATTGCTGCCGTACGCACAATCTTCGTTGTAATCGCTATGCGTCGTAAAATAGCAGTTTTTGAGATATCCAACCATGTTCGTGTATTCTGAATTTACGAGGGTTGCGTGCAGACCAAACAGACTTACTGCGGGAACTCGATACATTAGCTCAAAAAGCTGTGTCAAAAAAGGCCGCGAAGAATTAAAATCAACACCGTAATCCATCGCATCCCAGCCATCAGACCACCAACATTCGTTGCAATACACCGTAATTGGGGTTTTATCCGAGTAGACTGCTAATGTATGCTTGCCGCACAAAGTACAGACCCGCTTGTGTAACGATCTCTCATTGCGCCAACACAAACGTCGGATCAGCCTGCATTCCGGACAAAAAGTCGGCGGCGGGACATCTATTTTTTTATAGAACGCCAAATCTTCGTCTTCAACCACAAACTGCTCTTTACAATTTTGGCATTGTTTTGTCAGCATAATTTATTGTAAAAATTTCCGCCCAAGGCGGATCCGCCTCTGGCGGAAAAATCCTCCGATTCGATCCAGAATTCTTGCTTACAATTTTGGCATTTTTTTGATTCTCTATTCATGATCTAAATTAATGAATTTTGGTGTTATGACGCGTCATAATAATGCTTTACTACTTTCTTATTCGCGCGAATAAGAAAGTAGTAAGAGATTACAAATTCATTTAATGAGTTTTCCGATATCTTGGATGGTAACCACAACCATCAAAACTATGAGAAATGCAAAACCGAGACCATTAACAATCATTTGAAATCTTCGGGAAAGTGGCGAACCTTTTAATTTCTCAATTAATAGAAAAAAGAATCGACCGCCGTCCAAGGCCGGAAAAGGGATTAGATTGAGCACCGCTAAGTTCAAAGATATTAAAGCGATGAGTTGCAAAAGATATACAAATCCTAAGGCGCCGCTCTCTGCCGCAAGCGCAAAAATCCCCACCGGCCCCGTAATTGTCTCAATTATCTTCGGTTCAAAGAATAATCGGCCAAAAAAATTGAAAAATCCGACGGTAATCGCTCCCAAAGTATCTGCCGTTGCCTCGGCACTCTTTATAAAACTCTTGAAGAACGGCTCGCTCTTAAAGCCGATCTCGATCAGGCTCACACCGAGCGAGCCTTGGCCCGGGGGCGGGTTCAAACGGCCTGCGACATTAATTTCCAAAGTTTCGCCGCCTCTTTTTATTTTTAAAGATGTTTCTTCCTCCCCCGCGCTCTTCACCAAAGAAATTAATTCATCGCTCTTTATTGGATCGTTAAGGGTTTTACCCCCAAAACTAGCTTCGACGATAATATCACCGCTTGTAAAACCTGCTTTTTCAGCCGGCGAATCCAAAGCCACATCGGCCACCGCCAAATGTTCCGGACTTCCGACCATAAAAACGGCTGAGAAGATCAACCATCCAAAAATAATGTTCATAATAACGCCCGCTAAAACTATCACTGACTTTTTCCAAGTTGGCTGGGAAACAAAGCTTCTTGGATCTTTTTTTATGTTTAGGTCCCCGTCATCTTCCCCGTAAATTTTTACGAATCCTCCGAACGGCAATGAATTTACGCTATAAGTCGTCTCTCCCCTCTTTTTGCCAAATAGGCGGGGCGGAAATCCCAATCCGAATTCTTCAACTTTTACCCCGAAAATTTTAGCCGTCAAAAAATGGCCCAATTCATGAACCAAAATTAAAAGGGATAAACCGATTATGACAAATAAGATTATCATTTTAGAGTTAGGCCGCTATCTCTTTGGTTTTACCTGCGAGCGATGTCTCAATTTCCTGGTTCGTTCTATCGGTCTCTTTTTGAATTTCCTCCTTAAATTTGAACTTCTGATCCTCGTTAATTTCGTGGCCGTCGAATGATTTTTGTATTTTTTTATTTGCTTCATCGCGAGAATGCCTAAGCTTTATCCGGTGGTCTTCCGCAACTCTCTTTACGTGCTTAATAAGCTCTTCTCTCCGTTCGGAAGAAAGTTCCGGAAGATTGATTCTTATGATGTTCCCGTCAACATTGGCTGATAAATTGAGGGATGAGCCTTCAATGGCTTTTACGATTGAGGGCACCGCTTCTTTATCCCAAACCTGAATTTGAATGGTTCTTGGCGGCACAATGCCGATCGAAGCAACTTGTTTTAGAGGAACAATCTGATTGTAATAATTCACTTTTAAATCCTCGACTAAAGCAGCACTTGGGCGATTGGTTCTCACACTCGCTATTTCGTGCTTAAATTCCGCAATCACTTTTCCGGTTTGAATTTTAAACTCATCGAGAATTGTCATAATTGGATTTTGTAATTGATGGACGCTTCCTGAAGACGCGTATTTAAATTATAACGGCGGAGGGACTCTAGTCGACGAATCAACCAGCTTAAAATTGAAGCATTTTTAACGATGTCTTTATTTCTCAACTTCACGATTTTTTCTTCAAGCTTGGCTTCAAAACTTTCGTCTCTGCCCCCCTGATCTTTCATTAAACCTAGTGCCCGGCCCAAACGACCGAAAGAAATATGGGCCAAATCTTCAGCGTTTTTTTCGGAAATTTTGTAATGTTTGACCAAAATATTTTTTAATTCGGTTGCAGAAAAACGATTAAAATAAACCTTTGTTAACCGTGAAAGAAGAGGCGGGAATAATGCTGTCGAATCATGAACAATAAATATAATAACCGCCCTTTCTGACGGCTCTTCTACGATTTTTAAAAGCGCGCTTTGGGCCTCGGGCGTTAAAGATTCGGCACTGTCAATGATGGCCAATCTCTTTTTTGATTTAATGGGCGTCCGCCACAAAAATCTTCTTACGTCCAATGCAAGATCGATCCCGATTATTCCCTTTTCGTTTGGAGAAAAAACATTTGCATCAATTAAAATCCCTTGAGATGCTTCAAATTTTCCTACTTCTAAATAATTAGCCAAGCTTCGTGCAAACAAAAATTTGCCGATTTGAGCATCGCCATAAAAAAGATAAGCGTGCCCCAAAGTATTGTCTCGAACTAGATTTTCAAAAGATTTTAATTTTTCCTGGTGGCCAAGTAACATCGTTTGGAATTTGGTGCTTGGTGCTTATTTGTCATTTGGTGCTTGTAATTTGGATTTTAACGTTTGTTGTTGAGGAGTGTTCTTTTGTAAACATCCAAATGGCTCAAAATAGTAGCTGTGCCTTTTGCGACGCAGAAAAAAGGCTCCTCCGCAACATAAGCCGAGACGCCGAGAGATCTTTTGAAATACTCTTCAAGATCGCGAAGCTGCGCGCTTCCGCCAGATAAAATTATCCCTCTTTCCATAATATCGGCTGCAAGTTCGGGAGGCGTTTCATTAAAAACTGATTGGACCTGGTTCATAACGTCTACAAGATGAGGCGAAATTGCTTCTGCCACCTCATTCGAATTCACTGTGAGATCGCGCGGCAGACCAGAAGCGATGTCTCTTCCCCTGATCTTCATCTCAAATTTGTTGCGGTTTGGAAGAGCAGTACCAACCGAAATTTTAATATTTTCAGCAGTTCCTTCACCGATTGCTAATCCATACTTTTTCTTAATATAATCTGAAATAGATTGATCAAAACGGTTGCCAGCAACCCGAAGCGATCCCCAGGCAACGATTCCCCCCAGAGAAATCACCGCCACTTCAGTAGTGCCACCGCCAATGTTTACAATCATGTTCCCCTCAGAAGAATGGATCGGAATTCCAGCCCCGAGTGCCGCTAAAAGCGGCTCTTTTACCAAATAAACTTCCCGTGCTCCTCCTTCTTTCGCTGCATTCATTACGGCGCGGTACTCGGTTGAAGTAATGCCTGCCGGAACCGAAATTACAACATCTGGCCTAAATATATTAAAAGAACCGATGCTTTTCGAAATAAAATAGCGGAGCATCGCTTGAGTAACGTAATATTCAGCGATAACACCGTCTTTTAAAGGACGATAAGTTACAATATTTTCCGGCGTGCGGCCCACCATTTCTTTGGCTTCAGCGCCAACCGCAAGGACAGTATTGTCAGGTTTCCGCA
>CAYIWX010000011.1:2301-5627 GCA_964367305.1 uncultured Candidatus Saccharibacteria bacterium | reverse complement strand
TCCCCCTTTGCGATCAAGGCGGCGGTAATATGAGCCATACCTGCCCGCAAATCCGGCACTTCAAGCTTTGCTCCCCGGAGCGGCGTCGGTCCAATAATCGTTGCACTGTGGAGAAAATTTCCCCCGAACCTGCAAGGCGAATCGCCCAAACACTCTGTAGTTACTTTAATATCTGCCCCCATTAAATTCAAGTCGTTCGCATAACTGAAACGATTCTCCCAAATTGTTTCGTGAATTTGAGAGGTGCCTTCGGCTTGAGTAAGAAGTATCGCAAGCGGCTGCTGCCAGTCGGTCATGAAACCCGGGTGTACGGCAGTTTCAATTTTCACCGGCCGAAGCAGACCAGTCCTTCCAAACACGATTCCTTCCGGTAGAACCTCATACTCCGCCCCCATCCGCCGCACCACATTCAAAAACGTTATCAAATGATCTTGGATCGCTTCGCGCACAAAAATTTTGCCGCCCGTTGCAATCGCAAGACAAGCAAAAGAAACGGCTTCGATCCTGTCGGGCAAAATCCTGTGTTTCGCACCCCGCAAATGTTTTACTCCTTCAATATAAATAGTCCGATCTGCCCCAAGTTCAATAATCGCCCCCATCTTCTGCAAAAATTTTATCAAGTCTATAATTTCCGGTTCTGAAGCGGCGTTTTTAATTATAGTCTTGCCACTCGCCAAAACCGATGTGAGAAGCGTATTTTCCGTTGCGCCGACCGAAGGAAAACTAAGAATAATTTCAGCACCTTTTAAACCATTCGGCGCTTGGGCTTTATAAGAATTTTCGGAAATAGTGACTTCAGCTCCCAATTTTTTGAGCGCCTCAATATGAATATCAACCGGCCGGGCGCCGATTTTGTCGCCCCCCACAATCGGAACTTCGGCCTTGTGAGCTCTTGCAAGAAGCGGGCCCAAAGCAAGAATAGGAATCCGGTTGCGGCGGGAAAGCGAAACTACCTTTGTGTTTTTGATGACCGGCGTTTTTATTGAAACGGCATTGCCGTCTTTCGAAACCTCAGATCCGAGCTCCCTACAAAGACCCAAAGTAATTTCCGTATCACCAATCTCGGGAAAATTTTCCAGAACCGATTCTTCTTCTGTCAAAAGTGAAGCGACAAGCATTTTCGTCGCTGCGTTTTTAGCGCCCGCTAATTTAACTTCTCCGCGGAGCTTTTGCCCGCCTTGCACTATAAATTTCATGCCAATTGTTTGATTATTGGAATTAACTTCATTATATTGGTAAAACAAATGGAAACAAGACAAAGAAAACTTGCGCTCGCTTTGATGGTTTTTTTCTTTGGGGTCTTCGGTGTCTACATTCTCTTAAGGGCCCAAGGCTGGATTATAGACTCCAAGAATCTAAAGCTCGTAAAAACAGGGGGGATCTTTTTAAAATTTCACCCAGACAATGCCAAAATCACCATTAATGGCATTCCCAAAAAAACCTCTGCGAGTCTCATTGACTCGGGAACGATTATAAAAAATTTAATTCCGAAAGAATACCTTGTGACTGTAAGCAAACCTGGTTTTAAAAATTGGGAAAAAAATTTCGAGGTTCAACCAGGTCTTGTAAATTCAGCAAGTCAAATAAAACTCCTCAAAGAAAATTTAACCGAAAGCGCTATTTTTGATTTTAAGATCGAAGATTTCTGGCTTACCAAAAATGGACTGGTCTACAAAACCCCGGACGGGAAAATCCGCCTTGGAAACGATATTTTAAGGGGTGAATCTTTGGTTTCAAACGATCTGTCCTCCAACAAACTGATAACCGAGAAGAACGGAACCTATTTTTTGATCAATTTGGATACCCCCTCATCAGTCTTAAATATTAATGAGATTTTTAATGGGCTTAAAAATCGGCAGCTTCACCTTCCGGGAAAGGTATCTATAAAATTCATCTCGCCCCACCCCTTCAGCCATGAAAAAATAATAATAGCGAGCGTGAATTCGCTCTATCTTTTAGATCCTCAAAAAGTTGATCTCGAAATGATTGCTGCTCTAAAAAATCCGGAATTTTTCGCCGTAAGCGGCGATAACGTCATAATTTTTCAAAAAAACGGTGAACTAAAATTTATTAATTTGATTCTTAAGAAATCGAATTCTTATCTGATATCATTGCCCTCAATTATTAACCAGTTCATGGCCTCAAAAGACAACAAAGTATTTTTTTTGTTAAACGATCAAAATGAACTCGTTTTCTATAATCGAAACGAAAACAAACTTCTCGAAATTGGAAAAAACATCAAAGAATTTACTTTACAAGAAGACGACAAAAGAATCGCTATGATTAGTACAAATGACAAACTTTCGGTTTTTTATCTTGACAATTATGAGGGTGATATAAAAAGAGAGAAAGGAGAAATCCTAAACATTGATCTTCAAAAGAACAAACTTTCTAATTTTGAGTGGTTAGAAGGCACCAATTATTTTTCAGTCTTAACAGATCACGATCTTTTAATTGGCGAAATCGATGACCGAAAACCCCTAAACCAATATGTGGTAAAAACAGGCGTTTCAAAATATTTCTACGACAAAAAAATCTACGCGCTTCTCGAAACTGGCGAATTAATCAACTTAGTTTTCTAACGCTTTCTCCATTGCTGGGGCCGCCTTGCTTTGCGGCTGCCGTATTTTTTCCTCTCTACCATCCTTGGATCACGCCTCAAAAATCCTAAAGCTTTTAACTTAGATCTGGATTCTGGTTTTATGAAGACAAGTGCTCTTGCGATACCCAAACGAACTGCTTCGGCTTGAGCGCTCAAACCGCCGCCCTGAACTTTCACCGTTGTTTTTAAGCCCTGATCAGTAGCATTAAAAGGAGCGCTAACCACTTGGTGTTCTTTTTTCAATGGAAAATATTTGGTAAATACTTTCCCATTTACTTCTATTTCTAGCTTCTTGAGGTTGGGATAGACTCTGACTCTCGCTCGGGCCGTTTTCCTTCTTCCGATCGCCTCAACGTAAGACTCGGGTTTTTTCTCTTTTGAGACCGTTGTTTTTTTCATTTTAATTTTCAATAATCAATTTTTTTAGTCTTACTTTTTGAAGCCGGTTTTTAGGGAGCATCAATCGGACTGCGTGGCGCAAGACCCAAGCGGGATTCTTCGCGAAAACATCTGTAAATTTTCTAACCTTAAGGTGTCCCAAAGGACCAGTGTGTTTGTAGTAAACTTTATTGGTCTCTTTCCGGCCGCTTAAAGTGATTTCCTTTATGTTTTTGACTCGGACCGAATCTTTTCCCGGAAGCCTTGTTTCATAGTCAGGTATTTTCTTTCCTTGCAAAATAACCGCTATGTCCGAAGCGAGTCTGCCTAATCTTTTATTTTTAGC
>CAYIWX010000011.1:0-2201 GCA_964367305.1 uncultured Candidatus Saccharibacteria bacterium | reverse complement strand
TCTATTCTTGCCATTTTTGAGTTATCGTGAGTCCTTCTTTTCGATTGTTTCACGATTCTTGTATAACCGCCTTTTCTCTCGAGATAACGGGGAGAAATTTCGTGATAGACCTTATAGGCAGATGATTTAGGAAGAACCTCCAAAAGCGCTCTTAAAGAAGTGAGATTCTGTCTCTTGCCGTAAGTTATTAATCTTTCAACAAACGACCTCAATTCCTTTGCCCTTGCTTCGGTCGTTAAAATTTTCTCGTATCTTATAAGATTATTGGCTAAAACTTTTAGGAAAGCTTTGCGGTCTCCTCTTTTCAATCCGAATTTCCTGCCCTTCTTTAAGTGTCTCATCGTTATTCTACTTTCTTTCTGCGTCCCCTCTTTTTGGGCGTTTCTTCGCTTGTTTCAACTTCGGTCTTCTTTACAGGAACTTGAGAAACTATTTCAAAGTGGTCTTTCAAAATATTAGCGGCTTTGTGCAAACTTTCTGAAGGAGTGACCGTCCCGTCAGTTTCGATTTCTACGATCAAACGATTGTAATCAGTGCGCTCACCGACACGCATATTCTCTACCGAGAAGGCAACTCGAACTATCGGTGAAAAAATAGCATCTAAAACGATCGTGCCGACTGCCAACCGTTCCAAGTGCCGCGATTCGGAAGGAACATAGCCCAACCCTTTTTCAACGGTTAATTCCATCTCAAGCTCGGCATTCTTTTTTGTTAAACTTGCCAAATGCAAATCGGGGTTTACTACTTGAACTAAAGTGGTTGATTGAATATCGCGAGCCTTAACATCACGTTCTCCTTTAATATGTAATTTTAGAACCTGAGGCTCATCGGCAAAAAAATAAAAACGGACTTTTTTAAGATTGAGCGTGAATTCAACGATGTCTTCAATCATTCCCGGCAAGGTTGAAAATTCGTGATCAACGCTTTTTATTTTTACTTGAGTAATGGCGGCGCCCGGGAGAGATGACAAAAGAACTCGCCTTAAGGCATTACCAAGAGTAGTCCCGTAACCGGCATAAAGACCCTCGATGTGAAAAACTCCAACATTGTTTTCCTCAGAGACCTTTTTGATGTTTACACTTTCACTTAAATACGCGTATTTCATAGTTTTGTTAAATGTTTTTGTCGCGCTTTTATCGGGAGAAAAATTGCCCGACTAAATCCAGATCAAACGAAAATTGTTTTTTGTTAAATTCCGGTTTCCCAGTACAACTTCCTTTAAATTCCGAAGCATCTGCTTTAAGCCAGGAAGGCGGACCGAAAGTCTTTATTTTCAAAGGAGCGTCTTCGAAAATTTTCATAAGTTTGGACTCGGGTCTTACTGAGATAATGTCTCCCACACTAACACGATAAGAAGGAATTGTCACTTTTCTGCCATTTACCAATATATGCCCGTGAGAAACTATTTGCCTTGCAATCCGAGATGACTTGGTAAGTCCCAAAAGATAAACTACCCTATCAAGACGCATTTCGAGAGTCATAAATATTTTTTCTTTAGTTTCTTTGAATAAATTGCCCATCTGTCGATTATTTAAGCCGTACACCAATTGGACTTTTTGTTTTTCTTGCAATTCTCTGCCATATTCAGAGAGAGGACGCGATCTTTTTTTGCCGTGTTCGCCCGGTTTGTAAGGACGCCGGACGGTAACGCATTTCGGGCTACTGCAACGTTCTGATTTCAAGAACAATTTTGTTCCCAAAGATCTTTCTCTTTTTTCTTTTATTGGCCTCATAGTTTAAATCTTTAAATATTTAAATATGCTTTACACCCTTCTTACCTTGGGCGGTCTTGGACCGTTGTGCGGAATCGGTGTTACATCTCTAACCGAGGTTATATTAAATCCTTTTGCGGCTAGTGTTCGAAGAGCAGAATCACGACCGGCCCCCACCCCTCTTAAAAAAACTTCGACGTTCATCGGCAGGGAACGTTCAACTTTCGTTGCAACCGCTTCAGCAACCTTCGAAGCAGCAAAGGGGGTAGACTTTTTGGGGCCGGAAAAACCCAACGAACCCGCTGAAACCCAAGTGATCAAATTACCTTTTTCATCGGTCACGCTAATCAAAGTATTATTGTAAGAGGCTTGGATATAAACTCTACCTTTTTCAATTTTATTCTTTCGGGATTCCGAAACCTCTTTAGGCCCAGATTTTGGAAGGGCTTCGCTTTTAACTTCTTCAGATTTTTGGATAACTTTTTTCTT
>CAYIWX010000010.1:1890-11804 GCA_964367305.1 uncultured Candidatus Saccharibacteria bacterium | reverse complement strand
TAGTTTGATTATAGCGCAAAATGATTCGAACTCAAAATAACACCTCCTTCACGATCGTGAATGTAATGTTATCGCAAAACAAAAAGTAATCGGGGCGACTTGCCGATTTTATGCCAGTGGCAAAGAAAAACTAAATATTGATCCCTTGTTTTCTTCTGACTCTACCCATATTTGGCCATTCATTTTTTCGACAATAGTTTTAACAATAAAAAGCCCCAGGCCGGTACCGGTAACGTTGCGAGCGCGGGGATCTTGCACGCGGTAGAATTTTTCGAAAAGTTTTGCCTGAGCATCTCTCCGAATCCCCATACCATCGTCTTTAATGTGGGTAATTAGTGTTTTTTCTTTAACCTCGTGAGAAACCGTCACCGTGCCAGATCCAAGAGTATATTTTATAGCGTTGCCAATCAAATTTATTAAAACCTCTTTTAATCGCACTTCATCCGCCGAAACTTTCGGCAAATTCGGCACTGGCCCATAAACCAGACTAATTTTTTTCTCGTCAGCTAAGGGCTTAAGTTCGGAAAGGACAGCTTTGACTGATGGAGAAATGTCCATTGACACCAACTGGACCGCCAATCGACCAGCCTCCGAACGAGCCACTTCTAAAAGGTCGTTCACTAACTGGACTAATCGCTGATTAGCCGTAGCCACTTCGCTAAGATATTTTTTAATGTCTGTACTGACTATTTCAGTACCACTATCCGCAATCAAAGAAAGATAACCCTTAATGGCGGTAACCGGCGCACGAAGTTCGTGAGCAGCAATGAAAACAAATTCCTCTTTTAGCTCTTCTAATTGTTTGAGGCCGATAACCATTTTATTAAAAGCTAAACCCAACTTCTCAATTTCGTCACCGGTTTTGATATCGACTGGTTCGTCAAATTTTCCCTCGGCCACTCGTTTGGTACCACTTTCTAAAACTTGGATTGGTCCAACAATTAAATTAGATAAAATAATACTCAATAAAATCGTCGCTAATAATACAACCAAGAACGCCACAAAAATTTGATTACGAATAATTCTGATGACTCGATCAGCTTCGTCAAGCGGCCACTCGGCAATTAACCCCCAGCGACGATTTTCTAAAAACTTTCCGGCCGCGACCACCCGCTTACCCCAAAAACTTTCATAACGGGTTTGCTTTTCAAACCCTAAAAACTGATTGCCGCCTAGAAGATTTTTAACAAAACCAGTACCAACGAGACTCCCAAGGGTCAAATTTTTCGGCTGGCTGTGAGCTATGAGAAAACCACCTTCATCAACCAAATAAAGGTAGCCCTGATTACCTAATTGACTACGCTCAATAAGTTTTTGCAATTTCGTCAGATTCAAATCGCCAGCCAAAACGGAAATAACGACGTTGTTGCGATTACTCACCGGAGCAGCAATAGTTACTACCGGACCTTTTAGGGTATAATTAACCGGTCCGAGGTATCTTTCGCCCCTCACCGCCGTTAAAAATTTCTCAACCGATTTCTGATCCTCAAGTTCCTCGCTCGGCACACCATAAGGAAAGACTCGACTGTGACGAGTGCTTTCTTTTCCAGTGAGACTAATAAAAGCAATTTCTTCTAGTTCGGGGATTTCTTCAAGGAAACCGGTCAGCAAAAATCGCTGTTGAACAAGCTCAATATCTTTAATTTCTTTCAAACCAACCCGTAATTCAAAAATTCCGATTGCTTCTTCAAGGAAACGTCCGATTTCTTCGGCTTTCTGATTGATTAGATTTTCTTCGATACTCGCAACGTCTTGTTTGTGAGGGGTACTGGTTGTATGGAGAGCTAAAAAGCCGATTGCTATAAGCGGCACAATCGCCACCGAGAGCATCATCACCAATATTTTATTCCGGAGTTTCCCCCCGAGTTTGAAAATCATGGTTCGGAAATTGTTCCCATTTCTTTAAGCAGCGATCGGGCAATGTAGGTAATGTCGATCGGCTTGCGCCGACCGCTACCCATAATGTCATTTGAAAAAGGCTGGCCAGTCGTTAAATCATAGAGATCTGGCAGTCCTAGCGTGTGGCCAAACTCATGGTAAAAAAGCGAACTTTTAAAGGCAGCGTATTGTGGATCAGTCAAAAAAACTCGCGACAAAAGCATCACTTGAGCCGAGCCACTGGCCCCCACCCCCTCGTAGATTATAGCCATTGCTAAAAAATTCTTGTCATCCACTTCGAGAAAATTAGAGAAACGACGCTCTAGTTCTTCGGGAATCTTTTGAAGCGCTGCCGGATTACCACGATTGGTATCCTCGGTATCGTAAAAGGAGTTGTTTTGTTCCAAGATCACCGGTTCGGGATAAATTTCATAGGCGATTTTGGAAAAACCACGAAATTGAAGATTATGAAACCGTAAAACGTCGGGCATTACTCCTAGAATGGCTGATTGCCAATCGTCAGAAATTTTTCCGATTCTATTTTTCGGAACAGCATAAAAAATTTTGAGTTCAATGTCCTCAATGCTAATATCGGGTCGTTTATACATATGCGAGCCTGTTTCGTGTCTTGTGGATTCCGTAGGCCGGTTACTATCCCAAAAAATAAAAAAAACTGCAATAACTCCAGTAACTATAAAAATCGGAATAAAACGCCAATGGCGCGTTCTTATCACCGCCCAAGAAACTGATTAATTTTAGCGCGGGTAGATTTACCGATGTAGCCAGTACCCCCCGCAAGTCCGTTGGGTTTCAAAATTTCATCGGCGTATTTCTCTTGAAAACGGATTACTGCTTGTTTAGTTAATTCACCGAAAAATCCAGTGATTAATCCCTCGGGGTAAACCCCCTCTTTTAAGAGAAGTTCTTGTAGGGCTCTCACCTCTTCTCCGCTAGAACCTTTCGACAAATCTTTTAAAATCTCTGCTTTCACTGCCTGACCAGGCGGCAAGGATGGAGCTTGTGGAACAGGGGTCTTAGTTTTACCCAATAACTCATTTATCTTGGCTCGAGTTTTCGGTCCAACAATGCCAAGAGGTTCAATGCCATACTTTTCCTGAAGCCGAACCACCGCTTGTTTGGTGAGAGAACCAAAAAAACCGGTGATGAGTCCGCTTGGATAAACGCCCTCATCTAACAGTAATTGCTGAAGTGACTTAATATCTTCGCCGCTTGAACCAACGGTTAAGTTCCGAAGGATTTCTAATTTAGTTACCTGACCGGACGGAAGTGATTGCTTCACCGAAGTACCGCTCACCGTTACAGAAACCTGATCTTTGTTCACTGATTCGTTACCGGCTGGATCAATAGCGCGGACTAAATAATAGTAAACCGTTCCGTCGGTTAAACCCGTATCGCTAACCTGCTCTTTCACAATTTCGTTGAAAACGACTTCTCCCAAAAGACCCAAAGCGGCCGAACGATAAATTTTCGCGTGATCAAAGTCTTTCTTTGGATTAGCCCAAGTTAAAAGGGTTGTTCCGACGCCACTCACTTTTGCTTTGACACTAGTTGGTGACTCCGGAGGAGTGATGTCAGCAGCAGCAGCGACAATCGCGAATCGAGTGAAATGGTCAGTCGAACAAGTCATAGAGTTTTTTATCTTGTTAACCGCACAACCATCGAGCTCTTTCCAAACTGCAGTAGTTTCATCCCAAAAGGCCATACTTAAATTTTCCTCACTCACGCCCAGGTCTTTGAGGTCGCTTTCAGTATAGGGAATGGTCACCGTTACTTCGGTGTTGAATTGATTAACTACCTGACCCGCGGCATCACGAGCTTCAAGGTCATAAGCGACTCCAACCACCCTAACATCGCCTTGAGAGGACACTCGCGTGTCCGGCGTAACACTGATCGTGGCCGACCCAGCTGTCGAGATAGCGTTTGCTGGAGCGACTACCGTAGCGCCGCTATCAACCGAAGCGACCATCGGCTGATCGGCTTTCCCCGATTGCGTTTCTGACATTGGTAAGTCAGAAACCTTGAACAAATCGAGGTTTTGGGTAGCGTTTTCTTTTTCTATTTTAACTGCCACTTCGGTAGATTTATAAAAAACTCTGTCGATTTCCTTGGTCGCCGACACCTTCCAAGTATCCGAACCGCTGACATTTAATTGATATAAACCTTCGAAGTTGGAAAGAGTTTCCTGATAACCGCCTTTTTCCGACCAGCCCCAAACAAAAGCGTTCGGGACAGGAGAATTATTGAGTAAAACTTTACCGGTTATTTTCAGTTCAGCTTTTCGCAGTTGAAGATTAACTACGGTCGTCTCCCCATCTTTGGCCGTAACGTTTTTCTCCTCGGAATTAATAAAGCCGAGTTCTGGATTAACCATTGCTTTTACAAAATAAGAACCGGCGGGCACAGCAACTTTGTAACTACCACCACTATCGGTTTCTCCACCAGTTACAAAGGTGTCTTTAAAATCCGCTTCAAAGCCACCAGAAAAACTTGCTTTACTTACCATGATGAATGCGTGGGGAACGCTTTTGCCCCCTGGATCAGTCACTTGACCAGCAACGACCGCACCAGCTTTAAGGACTATGAGATCTTGGCTCGCGGTCGCACCCTCCGCAACCCTGACTTCAATATCTGGTTTTTCCTGCGAAACGTACCCAGAAAGAGAATCAAGATGATAACCAAGGTGCCAAGTTCCAGCAGAAACTTTGAGAGTGTACCGACCAGTAGTTTTATCAACAAGAACATCCTGCCAGACTCCCTCGTCTTTGGTAGCAAAAACTCTAGCTTCAACGCCAGTTACAACTTTGCCGGCGTTGTCCTTTAAAAATCCAGTGATGGCAGAAGTATTTTTAGAAACTTGAACATTGACCGAGGTTGTTTCGCCGGATTTTAGATTGACGCTTTGGGGAACTCCAGCGGTGTAGGAAGATCCGGGTGCCAAATACACCACTAAAGTGTAACTGCCGGCAGTCGCTTTGACTGCAAAAACCCCTTTTTCGATTTGCCCACCCGCTCCTCCACTAAAATTGAAAGTTGATAACCCTCCTTCTATTAAATTAGCCCAGCCATAAACATCGGTAAGAGCATTCCCTAGAGAATCTACTACCTTGCCAGATAATGTTGCATCGGCAAAAGAAAGAACAAAATCTAGAGTGCCGACCACGCCGGACACTACTTTCATCCTTTGAGGAGACCCTATATACGTGTAATTGCTCGAAGGATCTGGTCGAACCATCAATTCCCAGTCCCCCGGACTGACCAAAAGATCGTAATTGCCGCTCGTATCTGTTTTGGCTGTCGTATAACCCGCCCCGCTCGGAACATAAGCATCAATCTGGACATTTGGTAAGTTATTACCATTTTTATCCATCACCCTTCCTTTGATGTGATCATTGCGGACGATTAAATAAACCGTCCCAAGATTTTTTGTTTCACCACTTGCAACCGAAACTGGAGCAGTTTCAGACAAACTAAATTGATGATCTTCGCTATAAATTCCGAAATTGTAAGTGCCGGCCGCGACTGAGGCAGAAAAAGATCCATCTGATCCAACCTGAGCGCCGAAATTTGAACCACCACCACTTGTCCAAAAATTAACAAAAACTTTTCCAACTGGCGGCGGACTCCCGTCGGGATTTAAAATCTTGCCGGTAACTTTTGCATCAGTTGTAGTAACAACAAAATCGATATTCTTTGTTTCTTCGGAGATATCTGCTTTGAATTCAACCGATTTGGACATTTCGCTGTATGACCAATTAGCGGACGAAGGAGAGATGGGGTAGACATTCAATTCCCAAACACCCCCAGAAACTGATAGTGAGTATTCACCGGAAGCATTGGTATTAACCGAAATCCAAAGATTGGTACTCCTTTGGAAGGCACTTACCTCGGCATCGGTGACCGCCGTTCCCCCAAGAGAACGCTGCACCCTACCCTTAATAGTTTTTGTAGCGTTGGGAATCGTCGGCTGAAAGATTGTGCTAGTGGCCTGAGTCACACCACTATAAGTAGTAGTGGTGGTGCTACCACTCCCGCTTCCTATTGTCACGAAAACGGTGTAGGGAACGGTAGAACAACCAGAAGAATTACATGCATTTACATAATATTCGTAAGTACCATTGGTAAGGTTTGTATCGGTATAAGAAACTGCATTTGCCCCAACCATTCCAAGATATCCGTAACTACCACCCGATAACCTTCTGTAAATTTTGAACTCGGATTCGTTGTTGGAACCGTCGGTCCAACTTAAGGAAACATTATTATTAGAAACAGTGGCCATTAAATTTGTAACTGGCGCCGGCAACCCATCACTACTACTAGAATTGCCACTCGCGGTACTGCTCGTGACCGTAACCGTAAAAAGTGACGTCCAGGCCGATTCAAGATTACGATAATCTTTCGCTCTTGCCCGCACGTTATAAGTACCAACCGCAGTCCAAGTATGCATCCAGGACACCATTATTCCACCCGAAACAGGAGTAATAAATGATGTTTCATCAAAGGATGTTCCATCGCCCCAGTCAAAAACAGCTTTTACTTGTTCACTGTCTGGATCGGGAGTGAGAGAAACAGAATAACTATACGGCGTGTTTTTTGGAATCGGCGTCGCTCCCGATGGAGTTCCTGGCGTGGGTGGTGCAGAATTTGTTGTTCCGCCGCCGCTTACGGTTACTGTAAAAGTATTGCTCCAACCAGATTCTAAACCTGTCGAGTCTTTAGCTTTTGCCCTCACGGAATAGGTACCGGCCGCTGACCAAGTGTGATAAGAAGACATCGTAGTCCCCCCCGAACTTGGAGTTGTAAATGATCCCTCACTAAAAGCACCACCATCACCCCAGTCGAAAACTGTTTTTACCTGGTCACCGTTCGGATCAGGATAAAGAGTCGCATAAAAACCGTGAGACCCGCCAATCTCTGGATTAACCGTTCCATAAACATTCCCCGGTGTGGGCGGTGCTGAACCTCCACCGCTAGTGCTCGTACTTGTCAATCCTCCACCCGTTGAGCAACCAGAAATATAATTAGTTGAACAGTAATACACGGTGGAGCCGCCGTAATTTACATATTTATCCATAATGTCATTGAAGTAGGCATTGCCCATGTCGTGGCAACCAGGAAGGAGGGAAACGATATTTTCGGGGCAACTGGTCTGAGCATAAACTGAGGATGTTTGTGAAAACAGATTTTGAAGAGAGAAAATTATCTTTCTCAACAAATCTATTTGAGCAGAAAGCAATGCTAACCGATCGCCATCTACTGAATCAAAGGTCTGTGCATAAGCTACTGAGGTTGTTCCGGCACTGCCAAAAACAAAAAATGACCCAAAAACTAGGGGGAAAACGAATAAAAACAATAAAAAGATTTTTTTGGACATTCTCTTTTGTGTTAACGATAACATACTCGGCGGTTTAAAGAAGGGATTTTATTTTTTCAACCAATTTATCAAGATCGATTCCTTTTTCAACAAAATCAACAGCGCCAAGGTTAATTGCAGTTTCTTTGCTCATTTTGATAGCTGACCAATCATTAAAAGAGCTGAGGATTATTACTTTTATATTTTTTGTCAGGGGATCAGAATGAAGTTTTTCTAGAGTTTCAGAACCATCCATCACTGGCATTTTGAGATCTAGTAAAATTAGATCTGGTTTTTCTTTTTTTGCTAACTCATATCCCTCTTTTCCGTTATAAGCTTTATTTACTCTAAGACCTGCTTTAGTCAGCTTAGTGTAAAAGAGATCAACCAATTGGGCATCGTCGTCAATTAACAAGATTAGGGATTCTTTAGGCATAAAAGTATTATAACAGATTCAAAATCAAAAACCGCAGGGCCCGCTTCGCCAAATCAAGGCGAGCAAACCATGCGGTATATAGTTTTTGTCACGAATGCGAAGCACTCATAGCGCATCTTTTTTTGTTATCGTTTTATTTTTCAGTTCATTAATATCACGAATGTAAGGATCTACGCTAAGCCAAACCCGAATCGCTCTGCCACGAATCCAAATAGTGACCCAATCAACTTTCTTTCCTCTCACCACTCCCCTCGAATATCTGTCCCAATATTTGCGCCTTTCTCTAAGTAACCTTTCACGTTCTTTTAAAGACAAATGCCACGGAATTGGAAGATTGAGCACTCGAACCGAAATAGAGCCCTCATAGACAACGGTGTCCCTATAAACCTTGCTTACCGAATCTGGCCTCACGTGAAATCCTTTGTTTCGAAGTTCAAAGCCAATGTATTCTTTTACCCTTGCCTCAAAACTTTCTCCTGTTTCTCGGTTAACATCAAATATATGGAACGGGATATAAACCGTATCAAGCATCGTCTCTTCTAAAAGCGTCGGCGGTTTGCTTATCTCTCCGTTCGTAAATCTTGCAAATCCGACGACAAGCCATACCGGAATTACCACGCCAGCGCTTTTACTCCGCGAAACATATGACGGCCAAGGAGTTTCCTCGCCAGTCACGAGATCTCTTTCGATATACGGCCGATCACCCGCATAACACCACGTGCCCCATATCCATCGCACTCCCTCCCGATAAAGATCTTTTACGAGGTCAAGGGTTGGTTTATGAACATTCTCTCCGCGGTAAAAAGCGGTGGTCATGTGCTTTTCAACGGCATCTGTTTCTGCCCAAGTGCCGTGACCGAAAACAAAAGCGACTGAACCGATTCGAAGAATGCGCCCACGTTCGTATTCGTCCCAGATCGGACTAATCTGCAATCTAACAAAAAGCCAAAAAATAAGGTTTACGATAACTATTAACGAAACAAATCCTGCAAGGATATATATGAAGCGCCGTTTCACATCTTACCTCCATTAAACGAAGTTGGATTTTAATTACTAAAAATATCTTAACACAAAAACTTGGCTCCGCACCGTGGAGGTTATTACCGTGTCCTTCCGTAGCTCGAAAAGCGAAGAACGACAAGAATAAAAATATCCTTTTTCTCTTTTCAAAAAACAAAATCCGCTTATTTCAAAGTAGCGGATTTGTCTGCGTCGTTATAGCCCCTTCTCCGCGCTTCTTCGAGATATGGCGCTAAACTTTTTGTAAAAGTGCCTTTGGGTACGCTATCCCAAGCGGGAGAATAGGGCTTGCCCACCATTCGCAACTCCCGACCCTGATCGTAAAACTTCTGAATAATCGAATTGTAGATTACGACAATTCTTTGAGCACTTTTCTCTCCAAAGTAAGAAAGATAGAGAAAAAGCAGAGCAACGAACAAAAGAAAAATTCCTTCAAATAGGACAAATCTGCCCAAACCTTCCAAGAACGCCATAACCGCCCCACTTTTTACGATTCTAAATCTAATCAAAACTTACCGCTGTTTTTACTAAACGTCAAACACCCGTCGGGGTTTACCGCGGGGAGGATCAAAAAATACTAGAAAACTTAATAAGATTTTTGATGTCTCAAGAAAGATGTTTCGAAACGAGCTTTGTCATTTCAAACATATTGACCGTTGCCTTGCCGTCGAAAACTTTCTTCAAAGCTTCATCAGCATTAATATTGCGCTTGTTTGTTGGGTCTTGGAGATTCTTCCCCTTGATGTATACCCAAAGCTTTTTAACGACCTCTGACCTCGGCATCGGTCCATCGCCAACTACGGCGGCTAGCTCACTGCTCACGTTCATTGGTTTCATGAACGCCGAATTAGATTTTGCCATAAAATTTTATTTATTTTCGACCCTTTTATTATATCACATCTCTATCGAGCTTTACACAAGCCCTTTGCCGGGGTTTCCAAACCCGAACTTACAATGCTCATTTAAAAATTTTTTGACAAACTGGATTTTCCGGATATTTATCGCAAGCTTTTTCACAACCCCCCTTACGGTTTTGACAAAAATCTATGCAATCTTTTTCGTCAGAGCACAAGTACGGAATGCCGGTTCTCTCCGAAGTGTTGTCGATTCCCTTCGCTAAACCGAAGATACTCACCGTTGTAATAGCAATCGCAATAATGAACAAAACTGTTCCTTTGTTACCTTCTGCACGATACAAAGCCATCGCAA
>CAYIWX010000010.1:0-1790 GCA_964367305.1 uncultured Candidatus Saccharibacteria bacterium | reverse complement strand
TGAATCGAATCTCCTGGGGTTGGTTCATCAACTTGCACGGTACTTCCGGGGAAAATTCCTACTAAAAACATGGAGATGCCTGCTAGTAGAAAAAAAACAGAAGCGATCTTTCCCGCCATGCGCATTTCGGGCGATCTAAAAATACCAAGCGCGAAGAGAGCAATGAGAATACCGAAGAGATTAAATATAAAAATGTTGGCTAACGTCTTTGCGGGACTATCTAATGCGCCAAGAGAACTAATTGTTTGGCTGATGTAGGGGTATGGGTAGATTAGGCGCACAAGAACAGTCGAGAACAAAAAAATCGGCGTCCCCAAAACGCCGCAAATTAATAGAATTCGGTCGATTCTGCTTTTCATATTAAATTAATTGTTTTTCTTAAAAGCAATAATGCCCCAAATTACTGCGAGCGCTCCCCACAAATAATTCAGACTGTCGGGCCAGCCAAAGTACTGGGTCATTAAAATTAAAACTCCGTCAACTAACGCCCCCCAACCTAAAAGATTTTTTGACATAACTTAAGTATATCATTTCAAGCTCCGCATCGCAGGGTACAGTACTGTACCCTACATCGTGCCGTGCTCCTCCGCAGCTTTATATGGTTGGCTAGGCAGTTATCTCTCGCTCAACGGCGTTGATGAAATTTTTACGTAAAAGTTTTTATGGAGATCCCCTTTTTCATTATCGCCATGCAGCTCAATTTTGTTATTTCGGAAATATATTTTTATGGAGTAATAGCCGGTCGGCAATTGGCCGTTTGCGGTAATGACCTCTCCTGACAGAACAAAAGGAACATAGGGCTGATAACATTGATCGCTAAGCGCGGTGAAGCAGACGTTGTTGCCTTTGAAAGAAAAATAATCTTCATATGGTACTTGTACTTCCTTATCCACCTCTACGCCCGAAGTTAAAAGCCTTTTTTCCCGTTTCCATACTCCTTGGAGTGGCACAAGCTCGGCTGGGATAGCTGGCGTGGGAGTGGGAAGCGGCGAGGCAACCACCGGAGCCGGAGCTGGTGCTGACCCATATTTCGAAACTGGCGTAGGCGCCGGCGCTTTAGAGGTTTCTGTTCTTGTTTCGTTGGATCTCTCTGCTGGCGGAGCGATTGTTTTTAGTTTTACTAGATCCCCAAGAACTCCGCGGTCTTCTTCTTTGGCGGCTTGCTTTTCTTTAGCTTCATTAATTGCTTCACGTGCGGTTTCGTTAGCCGCTTTAACCACTGCCAGTGCCCGATCAAGGCCGACTTCTTTGGCCCGGTCAGTAAACGCTCCTTCTTCCCCGCCAAATTTACTGATGTGGCTTGCGGTGACATCTTGCAAACGGTTGGCAAGCACCGAAACATCGTCGCCGCGGTCCAGAGCTTTTCTAAAACGGGCCTGAGCTCGCTCAAGTCTTTCGAGGTACCTTTCAAAACCTACTCGCAAAAAGTCGTCGGGGGCGTCCTTGCTCGATTCAATGTCTTTAATTATATTTTCGGCCCTGCCTAGATCCCGCTGGGCCTTAGCCAAATCTCCGAAGGTAAATACATCGCCGAACCATTCCGAAACACGCTCAAAAAATCCGGGGTTGGCGGGACCAGCTTCCGCCGAATACGCCGGGCCCAAAACCAATCCAAAAAATAACATAAAAAGGAGTAGATTTTTCATATGCCTTGATTATAGCATTATCGGTTCGAATGTCCGTTCCCGAGCATCCTCCTTTGTTCCCACTTCACCAGAGACTATGAGGGACACAATAAAACTTTTGGACGGACGAGAAAAAATAACCCGCATAAAGTCGGGTTGTTTTTA
>CAYIWX010000009.1:9380-13921 GCA_964367305.1 uncultured Candidatus Saccharibacteria bacterium | reverse complement strand
AAACGACAAAGTGAAATGTGTTAAGCATGCCCCCACCCCGCTCAAGCGTTCCCCAAAAAGCGCGGTAGGGAAATTCTGAAAAAATGGTGCTTAAAATTTGCGAAAAAAAGAATATCGAACCAAAAATTATAAGGAACTTCGTTATTAAATTGGGGACTAATTTGTCTTTGATTTTCTTTAACACTGATCTAATTGATTGATGCTCGTATGCAAATTTCCGCAACAAAAGGATAAGAGCGAAAGCGAGAGCTATTAAAATCACGCCACGGACAAAAAATAATTTTTGGGTTAAGTAGGGATTGAAAAACTTATTGGAGTAAAGGAGGGGGGCGAAGGCGGTGGCGAATAAGAGATACCTTATTAAGTTTGTAAGTTTATAGGTTTGTAAGTTCATAAGTTATTGCTGGCGGAGAAATCGAATATAACCGCTGATAGCTTTTATTAATTCTGTATATTTATCAATAATTTCAATATTACTATGAAATCGTTTATCCAAACAAACGGCTAAATTCCTTTTGGTTTCTTCTGCTTCACACTTAGCGATACTTTGAAGAATGTGAATTTTTTCTTTTATAGAACGTTTATTATAAGATTCCGCAATGTTATTGGTAACTGCCGAAGAAGATCTTCTTAATTGGTCAATGCTACGAAATTTCTCATCATTTGGGAAGAGTTTTGTTAAATTAAAAACTTCTAATTCTAAAAATTTAGCCAAATTGTAAATCTTAAGATTATCTAATCCTGTGGCCATGGTTTTGGTTTGTAAGTTGGTTTGTGGGTTTGTGAGTGAGTTTATAAGTTAGGATAATGATTGTACAGAAACTTGTAAACTTAAGCGAAGCGTAACTTAAAAACTTATAAACTAAACAAAAACCGCCCGAAGGCGGTTTTTGTGGTTCTCACCAGCCAATGCAGACAAATCAATCAGCTCTCTAGTCTCTAAGCGTGTTCGCCACGTCGGTGAAGAGGGACGGTAAGACATAAACACCGCTTGCCCAATCAGCAGACGTTGTTGCTACAGCGCCTAAGACCGAACGATCTGACCAGACAAATGACGGATCCATGTCCTGTGCGGAGTCACCCACAATGGTGCCGTTCGCAACATTGATATAGTCTGTAGCATTTATCAGTACAGTCTCGTTTCTGAAGACCGCGACGACCGCTTGAGAGTCATTGGCAAGAGTACCCGTAAGCCCAGAGAAGTTAAGCTCTAGGTCATAGTCACGAGAACTCCCTGCCGCAATCTCTTCTGGAGTGCTAAGCACAAAGCCAACATGAGCCGGTGATTCGGTACCCATCACAGCAGCAGCCGTAGTTGAAGCTGGTTTCGTACCGCTATAGACCGTTCCGAGGAAGGTAAGCGAGTCGCCGGTAGACAAGCTTCTCAAAACCACATTTGCGGTAGAGGCCGCTGCGAGTGTCGCGTTCGTGAGCGTCACCCGGAACGAAGCCTGTCTCCAGGCAATTGCTCCGTTTGCGTCAGCCGCCACTCTAAACCGCAACACCTTGATAGCGGATCCCGAACTAAGTGATCCGTTTCCGGTATTTGGCTGAGGAGAAACTACGCTAAGTGTCGGTCTTGACTTGTATACAACCTTTCGGAAGCCGGAGGCCGCCGAAATGGCTTTGTCTGAAGCGCTTGAGCCCTGTGCCTCAAATCCTGTTGCCAAGATGTGGACGCCCACAACCGCTCCCGAATCAGCACCATCGCCAATCGTTTTCACAAAACCCTTAATAGTCAAGGTTTTGTTCGTGTCCTTCGGAATTACCCAAGTGAGATTTTCGATCATCACGATTGAGGAACTGTTACCCGAAACATCCGGATAGTAAGGACCGCCGACTTTTGTAGCGCCATCATAGAGGTTAACGTACGGCACCTCATCACCGGTTGTGGTTGAAGTGGCCGTCGAATCAGTGGAGGTAGCGTTCACCGCGACAGAAAGTTTCTTCACAGTCATATTCTCATTTGTCGCGCTGAAGACGAACCTACCCAAAACCTGCTCTGTACCATTCGCGAGAATGATGTCCGCTTTGGTTTCAGCGTCAGAAGCCGCCGCCGCAACCGTAACGTTGCCGACGGTGGTTATCGTGAGACGCACACTACCACTTCCGGTTTTGTTTGCTTGAGTACCAGCATAAGCAACGGTGTTACCATCCTTGTCATATGCCGTAAGATCGGTTGAGGTAATCGTGTCTACGTAGAAGTAGTAAACATCGGTATCACCAGCGTTAACGCTCACGTTGCCCCTTAGGGTCAAGAGCTTTGTTACGCCGTTCGGGATAGTCAGGTTCAAGCCGCTAAATGTTACTAAGCGACCTGCCGCGACAACTGAAGTATCAAGAGATTTTGTTTCTGATACCTTTGTCGCGCCATCCCACAAGGCCAAGCTCGTTACCTCGCCGGCGCCTATTGCTCCGACTGTCGAACTTCCATATACCTTTACGGTATCAAGACGAACGTTATCCCCACCCGCGCGGAACGAAAATCCGACGAGCGCTACGTCGTTTGTGCCCTGTACATATGTTTGACTGGATGGAGATGCTGAAAGCCCGAGCGTAAGCTCTGGAGCTTTTGTGAGCAAGGTATTACCAGCGATATCAGAATTCGGGACGATATCCGCTAAAGCAACGTTTGTGTTGTTGTCGAGGTTCTTTATATCACCTAGTACGAACTGCAGCAAAGTAACTTTCATATCGTCACCGGCTTCGTTGTCGGCATCAACATCGGCGGTTACTTTCAATCTCCTTGTCTGACCCGCACTGAAGTTAATGGTATCAGTAAAGGTTTTATCAGAAGAAGTAGTTACATCAACCGCGCTTGTCAAAACCGTATTTGCGCCAATATCCCATACTTTGAAATCATTGAATCCGTCATCCGTACCATCCAAACCAGTTGTTGAGGCGTGGAATCTCAAATTTTTGATCTCAATATTATTCGCAGAAGACATTGTGAAGTCATAGAGCAAAACGTCCTGACCTCTCCTTGCAACATCACCTGCGACAGGACCATTGAACGTAACGGTTACGGCGCCGCCCTTGATCGTGACATTTGCCACTTCACCAAGGGAGTCCATCTTCGAGATGTCGGGAGAGACGGGGTAGCCGTAGGTGCCACCAGTCGCATCAACATCTGACTTGCTGTCAAAGTAGAGTTTTACTGTCTCGTCTACCTTGGCACTGCCTCCGATATCCGCAAAAACCTCAAAGGTCCGCTCTTGGCCCTTTTCGATCTTAAACGGAGTTGCGAAGAGGAATGTCACTAAATCTTTCGCTCCCACCGAAGCCGCTGATGCGACAAGCGCACTGCTCTGCTTCAACATGAAGTTCGAAACATTTGCATTTGCGACAGAACCGCCCCGCGTGAGCGATAATCGCTTCACTAAGACATCTTCAGTAGAAGACGCCGTGAGTTTGAATTCCTGAATTTTCGCCGCAATCTGGCCGACTTTCGGATCTGTCGGAGCCGATGTCGTTGCAACAACGATACCGCCGACTTGCTGACCCGCAAGTGTCATATACGCACCAACGAGAGATCCCGATGGCGTAGGACTGCCGGTTGCAGAAACCAGTTCAAACCGATTGACATTACCCGTAGTTCCACCCGTTGATGTATCAGCAACTAAAGTGAGGGTTCTCACTCCAGAAACTGCAAGGGCTAAACCCACAAAAGTTATTTCGTGAGTAGTTGAATTCAGGGTCTTTCCACTAGTCAAACGGTTCGCACCTTCATAAAGGTAAAGACCGCTTGCCGAGAAATCACCCGTTGCACCAATACCAGAGCGCTTGAAAGTTAGAGAATCCACCGTGCCGTTTCCTGCAACATTAAATTTGAGGAACGAAACACCGGCTGCACCCTTACCCAAGTTTTGTGCGCCTGGATTATCAGCCGCAAGAGATAGTACTAATCCAGAACCGGGGACCACTACTACTGGTGGTTGACCAGGAACCGAAGGAGCACCGCCACCTGCCGCCGCAACCGCTGCACGAGTCTTCGGACCAAAGTATCCGACTGCTGGGGAAATTCCCTTAGCTGCTTGATACTTAGCCAAAGCCGCCGCAGAGCGTGAACCGAAATACTCGGTCTCGTTACCAGGCGAACCTGCGCCGCTTGCCGCAACTTGATAACCATTGGCATTCAGCCACTGTTGAAGAGCTTTTACGTCTGCACCACTAGCACCCAAGGTGAGGTCTCGAGTGAAGTTGTAAGCAGGCGCTGCTCCGCCCCCAACAGCATTAAGTTGAGCCTGGAGGGCTTGAATCTGCACCAAAAGTGCAGCAATTTGTGCCTGAAGATCAGCGGTTGTTTGTGCTGAAACAACAGGAACTAACATAGTTGCACCAGAGAGCCAAACTGCCGTTGTGACAGAAAGACCAACTGATACAACTTTTCTTGTTAATCTATTCATTTATATTTTATTTTTCGACTTTATATTATTTTATCGACCAAAACTTTTTATAAGTTTTGATGACACGACCTTTTTACCCTCCCAAGTTTTATTACATAAAATTTTGGAGGGTTAACTTTTTCAGGAACACTATTT
>CAYIWX010000009.1:0-9280 GCA_964367305.1 uncultured Candidatus Saccharibacteria bacterium | reverse complement strand
AAAAAACCCGCTTTTTTAGAGCGAGGCGAACCAAGACCAAACAACACACGACAAACGACTCATAACGATTATAAGTCACGAGTCATCGGTTATTCGGTCAATTTAGCTTAGCCTCACCCTAAGCCCCAATCTTGAATTTTATTATATTAAACAGCTCAAAAGGCACACTGTGGATAACTTCTAATACCTTGCCTTTTGCAATATATATAACGAACGTACTGCTCCCTAGTTACTGAAGGATTTTCGCTTAAATAGAGCTATATAGCCCACTTAGAGGCCGCAAAGATAAGAATGCTTATTGTGACGAAAAAGGTAAGTTCTTTAAAAATAAAAACTCTTGTCAAAACGCCCTGAAGATGAAAAAGAACCGCATCTCTTAAAAGAAGAAGGCTCAAAGCCAAAAAAACCGCGGCATTTACAAAACCAAGAGGCAAAAGAGAAACCAACCAAAATAATTCTATGCCCAGAAGCGAAAGAACAAGAGACGCAAGCAAAATGCGTTCCCGCCAAATTATTCCGAAGAATCTGAAAACTTCTTCAAAAATTAGAACCAAAACCAAAAACAATAAAACTATTTCGAGAAACTGGGGGAAATCAAAATAAAAAAATTCTGAAAAAACCAAGAACAAAAAGAGAACGTTCCAAACACCGTAAATTAAAAAACGATCCTTGAAAACAAAGTGAACGATAAGGAAAAGCGTAAGGGCGAGAATTCCAAAAGAAATGAAGATAAAAATACCAAAAAAATTCTCAACTGCCGGTAGGACTGAACCTAAAAATCCAAAAATCTGTAAAAGCCAAAAAGAAAATTTTATATGCGACCGATCTTTTGGCAGAGAAAAATAAATCGCGAGAGAAAGTGAGAAAAAAACCAAAACCGCCCAAAAAGAAAACTCGAAATAAGCGGCCCCAAAAAGCGCGAGGGTAAGCGAGGCCGCCTTAAGAAGTGATTTCCACGCGATTCGATTCCGAAAGATTGATTGAAATTTTTTGACCATCTCTAACGTCGCCGCGAATCATTTTGTCGGCTAAAGCATCGACGATTACTTTTTGGATCAAGCGCTTGATTGGCCTTGCGCCATAGTCAGGATCGAACCCGTTTTTTGTCAGGTATTCTTTCACTGCCGGCTTGATATTCAGTTGAATGTTTTTTCTCTTGAGTCGTTCCTCAACTTCTGCAATTTGTATCTCAACAATTTTTGCGATTTCTTTTTTCGTAAGGGCATTGAAAATGATAATGTCGTCCAGTCGATTTAGAAATTCCGGCTTAAAGGTGCCTTTAAGATCTTTCATGACTCGATCCTTAAAATCTGCTTCGTTGAATTTTGTCTCTCCATCGGCAGGCCCTCCAAATCCTACAAGCGACATTTCTCTGAAGTAATTGCTTCCGACGTTTGAGGTGAGAATAATAATCGAATTTTTAAAATTGACGGCTTTCCCCTTGCCATCCGTAAGCCGGCCGTTGTCTAAGATCTGAAGAAGAATATTAAAGACCTCCGGATGAGCTTTTTCGATTTCATCGAAAAGAATCAAACTATACGGCCTGTGACGCATCGTTTCAGTAAGTTGCCCCCCTTCTTCGTGGCCGACATATCCCGGCGGCGAACCAATGAGCCTTGAAACGGCGTGCCGTTCCATGTATTCGGACATATCGATCCGAATCAAGGCCTTTTCGTCATTAAACATAAAGTCTGATAAAGCTTTTGCGAGCTCGGTTTTTCCGACTCCGGTCGGTCCCAAGAACATGAATGAACCCGCAGGCCTGTCTTCCGGCGCTAAACCGGCTCTTGTGCGCCGTAACGCTCGTGAAACGGCCTCAATCGCAGTCTTTTGCCCCACTACCCGATTACCCAACTCATCTTCAAGTCTCACTAATTTCTTCATTTCCGATTCGAGCATTCGGGAAACGGGTATCCCCGTCCATCTTGAAACAACCGAGGCAATATCTTCTTCGTCAACGTATTCTTTGATAAACCTGCCTGCCCGTTCAACCTTAAAATACCGTTTCTCAAAAGACTTTAAGTCCCTTTCTGTCTTTGGCAGCTCTCCGTAAATAATCTGCGCAACACGTTCAAGGTCGCCCTCTCGTTCGGCTACTTCCGCCTTGCGCTTTAGATCGTCAACGGCTTTTCTCAAATTATGGAAATTCTCAACCGCAATTTTTTCAGCATGCCAAGAAGCACTCAATTCTTCGTTTTCTTCCTTAAATTTGGACAGGTTTTTTTCAAGCTCCTTGAGTCTTAAACCATTCTTTTTTGATTTGTCTTTTAAAAGCGCGGAGCGCTCTATCTCAAGCCGAGTAATCTCTCTACGCAACTTATCTAGCTCAACCGGCAAACTGTCGGAATCAAGACGTCTTGCTGCGGCTGCTTCATCAATTAAGTCAACGGCTTTATCGGGCAAAAAACGATCGGTGATGTAGCGCGCGCTTAAATTAACGGCGGCCACGATTGCTTCGTCTGAAATCTTAAGTCCATGATGCATTTCATATTTTTCTTTAAGTCCCCGAAGGATCGCAATACTGTCCTCGGTAGAGGGCTCTTCAACTAAAATTGGCTGGAACCTTCGTTCAAGAGCGGCGTCTTTTTCAATGTGTTTCTGATACTCTCTTAAAGTTGTTGCGCCAATCGCGTGAAGTTCGCCTCGGGCTAAGGCTGGTTTCAATAAATTTGAGGCGTCAACGGCACCTTCCGCTGCTCCCGCCCCCACAATCATATGGATTTCATCAATAAACAAGATTATGCGGCCTTGCGAGTTTTGAACCTCCCGCAAAAATGCTTTGAGCCGATCTTCAAATTCTCCCCTGAATTTCGTGCCGGCAATAAGTGAACCCAAGTCAAGCATCACCACCTCCCTGTCCTTTAAAGATTCCGGCACCTCTTCCGAATAAATCCGTTGAGCAAGCCCTTCAACAATTGCAGTTTTCCCAACGCCTGATTCCCCAATTAAAACGGGGTTGTTTTTGGTACGCCTTGAGAGAATCTGCATAAGTCTCCGAATTTCTTCTTCTCTTCCGATAAGCGGGTCTAATTTTCCTTCTTTGGCTTTTCGAGTGAGATTTATCGCGTATTTTTCCAAAACCTGAAATTTACTCTCTGGCGTCTCGTCAGTAATTCGAACCGATCCCCGAAGCTGGGCTAGGGTTTTTAAAAGTACGTCCCGCCTTACGCCGAACCTTAAAAGAAGTTCCTGGGCCAAAGACGGAACATCAACAAGCGCTAAAATCAAATGCTCGCAAGAAACAAATTCATCTTTCTGTCTCATTGCAATATCCGCCGCTTTATCCAAAATTTTCATTAGTTCTTGGGAAAGATAAAGCTGGCCAACCGTTCCGCTTGCAAAAATCTTGGGTAGCCGCAAAAGTTCGCTTTGAAGCTCGCGCTCAAGATTGATTAAATTTAAATTGGCCCGAAGAAGCATTGGTCTCACAAGCGTAGCCTCATCGGAAATAAGAGCGTGCAAAAGATGGAGCGCTTTTAATTCGCCGTGATTATATTTTGCTACAAGCTCTTGAGCGTTTTGGAGCGCTTCTTGGGCTTTAATTGTGAATCTGTGAAAATTAGGCATAGTGTTTAGAAATTACAAATCCCAAGCACCAAATTTCAAATAATACTCTAGTGACCGAAATTCAAAATATCTTTGGGTTTTGAGATTTGTCGTTTGGAATTTTATGGTTATTATACCAAAGCCCGCAAAAAAATCAATTAGCGCCCTAAAGAGAAGAGCGCTAATCGAACAAATAACGTTATTCGTCCCAAATCCTTATTTCTACTTTTCTATTTTCTAATTTCTCGTTAACCTTCCGGCCTCTCTTCGAGGGTCACTTTCAAATTTAGCGTTTCCTTGCCACGACGAATTTTAATCGTTACTAAATCCCCTACGCTATACTTTTGCAAAATCATAACCATTGGTTTTTCGGAAGAAATTTTTTCACCGTTTAACTCAAGAATAATATCTTCTGCCCGAAGATCGGCTTTCTCGGCAGGCGAATCAGGAATAACAGCGGGCCCCTCTTCGGTTCCGCGAATTAAAGCGCCATAATTCACCGGCAATTTTTGTTTTTCCGCAACTTCTTCGTTAACTAAAACATAACGGACGCCGATGTAGGGAGTTTTGATGCTCCCTGTTTTTTTAACCGAGGCAATGTCACGTTTTGCTTGATTTATCGGTATCGCAAAACCTATATTTTCTGCGCCCGCAGCAATCGCGGTATTGATACCGACAACTTCTCCCCTTAAATTCAAAAGCGGTCCGCCGGAGTTTCCCGGATTAATTGCCGCATCCGTTTGAATTACTCCCTGAATCGTCTCAGTGCCAAAACCACCACCAGAAGCAGTAATATTCCTTGAAAGACCCGAAATCACACCTACTGAAACTGTATTTTTAAATTCTCCCAAGGAATTTCCAATTGCGATCGCGGTTTGGCCCAATTTAATCGAATCTGAATCGCCAAGCTTTGCCGGCTTTAAGTTTGTTGCATTAATTTTTATAACCGCTAAATCTTGAAACGGATCGCGAGCCAAGACCTTAGCATCGTATTTTTTGCCATCATTTGTTAAAACGGTATATTCTGCTTTGGTATCAAAAACCACATGTTTGTTTGTCAAAATCAAACCATCCTCGGAAACTATAAATCCTGAACCTCCGCCCACTTCTTTTTTCTCCGTCCCCCGCTCGCAAGGTACTGAATATTCAAAACCGCGCCCAAAAAACTTTTTAAATTCGTCCGGCAAATCTCCAAAGGGATCATAGGCGCATTCTTCAATTTTCGGTAAATCTTTTGTAACAACTATTGAAACAACGGTAGGTTCGGCTTCTTCAACTGCGCGAATAACAATTTCTTCGTAATCTAAGGCCGGTTTATAGAGCGGTACGGGTGCGGTTCTAGGCTTTGTGGTTTCTGACCCAGCTTTTTCCTCTAAAGTTGGTGCTTTCTTCAAAAAATTCAAAATATCATCAAAAATATTCGCATCCGCAAAACGAGGCGAAACGGCACCGCCTAAAATCCCGCCAATTAAAGCGGAAATTATTATTATGAGTAATAATTTTTTGTTCATTTTTCGATCTGGATTATTCGAATCACTCTTTATCTTATCTCATAACGAAGAGAAACCGTTACAGTTACGTCTTGTGATCCCGGTTCAATGCTTGGCGGAGCGGCTTTCTCTAGTGCGCCGCCGAAACCGATATCGGCTCGGGCATAGTAAGGAACGGGCGTGTAGCCACCCTCATCAATCGAAAGCAATCGTCCGAGGCCGAAACCTCCGGCTTTCGCAATTGCTTTTGCTTTCTCTTTTGCTTTCGCAATTGCTTCCTCGCGCGCATCGTTTTGCACTGCCGTTGGGTCATCAATTGTAAAATTCAACTGCGAAACAGAATTTGCGCCTTTTTCGACAACGCCGCCCAAAATCTCACCAACTTTTCCAAAATCACGAACGGTCACAAGAATGGTTTGGGTAATTGTGTAACCGACAATTTCCGGAGGCGGACAAACTCGATTCTCCTCAATCCCACCAAGCAGCACAGGACAGCTGTAATTTTGATAACGCGGGTTCAAATTATATCCGGAAGTCTTAATATCTTTCGCTTGAACCCCGCTCGATTTCACAAAATTAATCGCGCTATTAACTTTTTCGGTATTTTCTTTCTGCAATTTCGCAATATCTTTCCCGCCCTCGGTTACGACCGAAAAACTAAATTGTGCCACGTCCGGTATCGCAACAACTTTTCCTTCGCCCGAAACCGCGAAACTCCTGAAAGACGATGGTTCAATCGATTGGCCATAATAGCGAACATACTTCCACGCCGAACCCGCCACAATTAAAATAGTGGCGATGATCGCGACCCCTAAATAATTTTTTATTTTTTCTGTCATAAATACCCACCCCCACCTCCTCTTAATTTAACTTTATTATACCATCTTTTCGAAATTCAAAACCGACCGTCTGACTTCGCTAAAACTATAGCAAATAAAAAGGGGCCGCAAGGCCCTTTTTCAATTTACTAAAATGTTAGAACGTTTTCTTCAAGATACTTGTAATCCCCGTTCATAATTCTCCTCGCCATATCGCGAATGTTCATGTCTTCGTTATCGGACAATTCCCTGAAAAGCTCACGAATTCTCCGTCGCGCCATTCGGCAATAAATGTCCGCAATCTTTAGAAGCCGGATATATTCGGGAGATTCACGCTTATCCGAAACGTAACCGCAGACAGTTGCAATAGTCGTGAGATTCGCCGCAATCGAGAAAAATCTTGAAACAAGCATTTGTTTATACTTCATTTTCTTTTGGTATCGCATCATCGAAAACATAATTTCTCTCGCAAGTTTTCGGGAATATTTTTCAATAAATTCTGAATGTTTTCTCAAAGGCATTGGGATTAAGCCCAAAGATCTCTCATTCTGCCGACTTCCAAAAAATAAACGGAGGTAATATCCCAAAAATCCAATAAGTGCTTTTGCTCGAGCGATAAAAGAAGAATGATTGTCTAGGATGGGTTCGAGCATCTTGAGGTAAAAATCAAAACCCGCAAGACATACCCACAGACTCAAGATTTGAGAAGATCCCTCAAGAATCCTTGATACCCTCAAGTCTCTCCAAATGCGTTCAACGGGCGGCGCCCAATTCTCACGCCTTCGGAGCGATTCAGAGCTTTCGTAACCCCGCCCGCCTCTGATTTGGAGCATATCGTCAACTAAGGCCCAAGCCCGCTCTGAACAGAAAACTTTTGATGCGGCAGCTTCAACCCGAGAATCCTTACCCCGATCCATAAGAAGCGCAGCGTAGGTGCTCAAAGATTCCATTGCTAAAATCTCCGTAGCCATCCTCATGAGCATTGAGCCAATCTGTTCTTTCTCACCAATTGGACGCCCCTCCCATTGGATTCTATTTTTTGCCCAAGTGCGGGAGATGTTCAAGGCTTGTTTTGCGCTTGCTGCAGAAATGGCCGCAACCGCAATCCGGCCGCTATTCAACGCCTTAAGAGCAATATTAAAACCGTCCCCTTCTCCGCCAATCAGATTTTCAACCGGAACAAGTACATTTTTGAAAACAGGGTTTGCGTTGTCAATTCCGCGCATGCCGGCAAACTCATTTGGGCTTCCGATCTCGACGCCCCCATACGAAGTATCAACAATAAAAACACCAAAATTTTTCTTCTTAGCGACTTTCAATTCCTCGAGATCATCGACGACAACCGCTATAACCGCAAGATATTTTGCTTTCAAAGCATTCGTTGTATACCACTTCTCGCCGGTAATCCTGTAACCGATAACTTCACCGCTTGAACTACGAACACGAAGAGCATAAGTCTTCATGCTCGCGGGGTCCGAACCGACACCTCTCTCTGTAAAGCAAAAGCCGGTTGGCCACATCTGGATGTACCCCAAAAACTTTTTCTTCTGGTCTTCGGTACCGTGATGAAGCAAGGGATAGAGTACCCCCAAAGAGTTATGAGCCGAAAGCAAGGCCGCGAGGGCCGAGGAGTAACTGCCAACAAAGCCCAAAACTTCGGTGTATCCTTTTTGAGAAAGCCCTCTCCCGCCCTGAACGATAGGACACTTCATTGCAAAAAATCCATAAGAAGCGAAAAGACCGACAACGTGATCAGGAACATGGCTACGCCTTTCAATTTCCTCAATATCAACTTGCGGCATAATTACCTTTTTCAAAAGCAAGATAGTCCTTCTGATTTCTGTTTCTGATTCATCTACTTGTTCTGGCCAAGGCAAAATCTTATCAACCGAAAAACGACCGCGAAAAATATCAACCATCAATCCTTCGGAGTGCGAAGTTCCCGCCACTTCAAGTTCTTGATCGAGAACTTCTTCAGATTCAGACACGAGAGTCTCCCTGAGCCAAGTAAAATAACTGCCTTCTTTATAGTCTTATTAAAAAGGGGGGTCAACCCCCCTCACAACCCTAAACCCGGAGATATTTTCTAACCGCAATAAAACTAGAGAGTGCGCCCAAACAAATTCCAAACAAAAGCTGGTAAAATAGAAGTTTCAGAACATTCCCGCTTAAATAAAGATTGAGATTCATTTCAGGAATAAAACTTTCAATATACGGCGATAATAAATTAATAAGCGGTACAAGAACCAAGAAACTCAAGAAGCCCGCAATTGCGCCATAAATCATACTCTCCACAATATAAGGTCCTCGGATAAAAGAATTCGAAGCCCCGACAAGCCGCATTACGCTTAATTGTTCGCTCGAAGAAAAAATCGCGAGACGTATTGTGTTAAAGGTCACCGCAACCGCAAGAAATGCCAAAAACAGAGTAAGTCCCAAACCGCTTTTCTTAATGGTGCCAATTAAAGAATTTAGCCTTTTAATAACAATCTCATTCTGGGCGTAAGTGACTTTTTCAACCAAGTCCGTGAGGTTCGCCGAATCAAGATAACTCGCGATTGTGTCATATTGCCTTGGATCATTGGCTTTAATGTTTAAAGAAGCGAGAAGCGGGTTTTCTTCAAGCTCATCAAGAGTTTGAGAAATTGTTTCCTCCTCTGCGTGCCTTTTTTTAAATTCGTCCAAGGCCAAATCCCGAGAAATATAATCAACCTGTCTTACTTCCGTTAAGCCCTCGACTGAGCGCTTGATCGCCAAAATCGCATCTTCCGTAGCATTGCTTCTGAAATAAACACTGATGTCTATTTTATCCTGAAGAGACATTATCGCGCTTCTTGCGATCACATTGAATAAGATCAAACCCTGAAAAACAATGCCGGCTAAAAACATGATGCTCACCGTTGAAACAGCAAGCCACTTATTTCTCAGAAATCCCTGCCAGCCGTATTTTAATATTCGAGATAAGGTTACCGTCATTTTTTTAGAGAATAAATTTTCCGTTGGGGTCGTCTTTTACGACTTGACCGTTATCTAATGTTATCACCCGCTGTCCTAAAGTATTTACAATGTCTTTGTCGTGAGTTGCAAGAATCACAGTTGACCCCAGTTCATTTATTTTAGTCAAAAGTTTTATAACTTCCCAGGTGTTAAAAGGATCGAGATTTCCGGTCGGTTCATCGGCAATAATAACGTTCGGACGGTTGATCATTGCCCGAGCAAGAGCCACTCTTTGTTTTTCTCCACCTGAAAGTTCGGCCGGGAAATTAGACGCTTTGTCTTTCAAGCCCACCATATCCAAAACTTGGGGAACAAGCTCATTAATTTCCTTCTCCGGCCTCCCCTCAACCTCAAGCCCAAAAGCTACATTTTCAAAAGCGGTTTTTTTGGGAAGCAATTTAAAATCCTGAAAAATTACACCCATCTGGC
>CAYIWX010000008.1:4577-14702 GCA_964367305.1 uncultured Candidatus Saccharibacteria bacterium | reverse complement strand
AACAATGGTAACGGCAAGGGCAATGATAAGCACAACGAGATTGTGAATAATAGCTGAAACGATAATCGTTACAATTGTGAGTATGGCCGAAACAACAAACGTTATTATTCCAACAAGCGAACGACTAATTGCTCCGAAGATCGGCAATATATCAAGTAGTACGCTAATTGGTCCGAAGAGCGCCACAAGGCCAAACCACATCAGCAAAAATCCAACCAACCGCAAGATCCAAAGCATTTTCGTGTAATCGGAGTGAAGAGTTGCAATGCCTTCCTCACGAGTTCCGGCAAAAACATGATAGAGTCGATTGTCATTTTGGTCGAAATAAGAATCAATTTTGTTGCCATTTAATTTACCGAAAATTGACCCATCAAAATTCGGGTATAGGACATTGAAACTAATTCGTAAATCGCCGACTTGAGGATTTTCAAATGTGCCATCCTCGCTCTTGCGCATAAATAAATATGAATCGTTTGCCAGAACGGCGTTTTGCCTCAAAACTACATTTTGAGAATTAAGCGACAACCTTGAGGAATTTGGTAAAGCGGCACTTTGCGGGTCAAAGTTATATACACCAACTGTCGCGGCGGTTGTTTTATTTGTGTAACTATCGAGGGTTTTTTGCGGGTTCTCGTGTCCTTCGGGATGTTTAAAGTTACTCGACGATTCGGGATGCTCTGTCCACTCTAAAGAATACGTGTAAGTTGTTTCTGTTGTTTCTGAACCACCGACATTTGTTTTACTTTTTGTCTCTGCCCTCTCAACCCATGCATACATTTCTACTTTTCTTTCAACTACCATAAACTTGTCGGGCTTCAAAAACAAATTGTCGCTGATAATTTGCTCGGAGTTCACATTTCCAGTTGTTGAAATAAGTTTTCCCGCAACCGCCGCGTCGGTACTGACTGTTGCTGAACTTATCTCCGTAGCAGTTTTCGCGATGTTGGATAAGTCAACTCGTCCTTCGTTCCAATAAAGTAAGCCAAATGAAACGACAAAAAGAATGAGTCCGATAACTACTCCTTTAATCGAATTGACTATTCTATTACCATATCCAGTTGTGGTGGTCCCTGTAAATCTGTCTGGCACGTTTATTGAGGCGTAGCCACAGTTGGTGGTTGTGCCGCTTGTTTTTTACCGAATTTCCGCTTTACAACGAAGTAATAAATAAGCGCGCCGACAATGCCAGTAAGTACCATTAAGATTATCCACACCGCCTTATTTTGAACCTCGTGCCTCGCGACGTGAACAATCATCATTATCCAAAACACCATCGCCCAGATTAAAATGGCGGCGACTACAAGAAAAAACACCAATCCCCCACCCAAAAATCCTTTAATTTGTTTCCCTAATTCTTCGCAAGGAACTTCTCGACCGTTAACTGTGCACTTTGCTTGCGCAAGAGCTAATTGATTACTAAGAAACCACAACCAAAACGTAACCGACGAAAACACTGCCGACTTTGTGATTATTTTTAACATAAGTTTATTTTACAAATTATTTAATTGTTTATCTATAAGCTCGACCTCCTTATATTTTTTCTCAATTGCATTAAGGTAAAAGGTAAGGGCACGAAGCAAATCCATACCAAAACGGGGCATTCATCGAACTGGGGGTTTCGGAAACTAGTTCCTTAATCGTAAAAGAGCCGGACTCTACCGGAGCAAAAGAAGGCGTAGTTCCCAAAATATTTCGCGCAAGTTTAATAGAAATTTTGCTTCCTACATTAAAAGTCCCGGGCAGTACTAACGCTTCTCCGGCAGAAAAAAGAAAATCCTCAAATTTCGGAAACTGACCGAAAGTAGAAATAGGAATGTTTTTGCCGTCAACCGTAAGCTCAATGTCACCAATGTAAATAATGTCGCCCCCGTCATGACGCAGACAAATACCTGACTTGCTGGCTTTCACGAACCAAAGATTCGCATCGAGAGGCCCCGGTAGCTCCCGATCGGGAGATGTTGGTCCGGAAATCTTTTGATAGACCGACACATCGCCCATCTGTTTCCCTCGAGAAAACTGCGTAATCTCTAACCCCCCATTAACAACCTTCCATTTTTCAGATAAACCTGCAGAAGTGCCTTCATAGGTCAGTGTGTCGCCTGAGGCAGTATAGCGATTATTTTTAACGCAGTGAAACTTCGCATCGTACTGACTGCAAATATAACTCTTTGTAAATTCTCTAAGGAAAGGAAACGATCCTTCTTCTTCCCACCAGCCGATGAGCAACTCCGGATTTTGTGCTGGTTTTAGAAAAGCAAAATATCCTAGGGCACCGATACCTATAACTGCGGCAATAATGATCACTAGCACAATTGGCGCGAAACCCTTTTGCAGATTCATGTTAAAATTTCTCTGTATTTTAGAAATTAGACCACTCACGTGTTCCGGGAACTTTCACGTAAATGCTTTTGTCAAATTCAAGGCTTTAATTTTAGTTAGCATAGTTTTGTATGTTTAATTTATTATTATAGCATTTTTAGACCTCGTAATATTTTTATACGTTCATTGATCGGAGGATGAGTCATAAATAATTTATGAAGCCATGATACTTTCCCCTTGTATGGAGCATCTAGCCATAAATGAGCTGTTGCGTCGTGCGCCGCAAACTGCATTTTGGTATCGTCATTACTGATTTTTTCAAGCGCTTTCGCCAGACCTTCCGGATAGCGCGTAAGAAGGGCACCGGAGGCATCTGCCAAAAACTCCCTTTTGCGGGAAATCGCGAGTCGCACAAGCATGGCCGCAAATGGTGCCAGTATTGAAAGAACGATCCCCAACAAGATCAGAGGGCCTCCGGCACGGTTATTTCCGCGACCTCTTCCTCCAAAAACGAGCGACCGTATGAAAAAATCTGCAAGAAGAGAAATGACCCCCGCTAAAATCACCGCGACGGTTGAAACCAAAATATCACGATTGCCGATATGCGATAGTTCGTGAGCCAAAACCCCTTCAAGTTCTTCGTTTTCTAATCGCTCAAGCGTGCCTTGGGTCACCACAATTGCGGCACGTTTCGGATTACGGCCCGTAGCAAAAGCATTAATTTGTAATTCCCCAGAAACATAAATACGCGGCATGGGAAGACCGGCGGTAATGCACAAATTCTCAACCATGTTCCAGAGATAAGAATTATCATTTTTCGTAATTGGCTTGGCACGTGCCAAAGCCAAAGCAATTCCATCTGATGAGGAATAGCTTATTACCGCAGAAATCAAACTGAAGATAACAGCGAAAACCAAAATACCTCGCTCATTAAAAACATAAGAAAATACCCAACCGAGACCGATAACTAAAATTAAAAACACAAAAAACAGCACCCAGGTTTTCCTTACATTGGAGTCTTGGTGCGTGTATAAATTAATCATCTAAAACTTCACCTTGACCGGTTCTTTCTCGGCATTCTCGAGACCGCCGAAAAATTCCATCTGCGAGAAACCGAGTATTTTAGCAATCAAATTCGTCGGAAAAGTTTCTGTTTTTATATTCAAGTCGCGGGCGTTCGTATTGTAGAACCTTCTTGCCGCCTGAATTTTATTTTCTGTATCCGAAAGCTCGTCCTGCAATTTAAGAAAGTTCTCGTTTGCTTTTAGCTGTGGGTAGTTCTCGGCAACCGCAAAAAGTGATTTAAGGGCACTCGAGAGCATATTTTCCGCTCCGGCTTTTTCTCTTGCTGGGGCACCCATCGCTTTTGCCCGCGCCTCCGTAACTTTTTCGAAGACGCTACGTTCGTGGGCCATATAACCTTTCACTGATTCAACTAAATTTGGGATAAGGTCATAGCGGCGTTTGAGCTGAACATCGATATCTGACCACGCTTCCCTTGCGCGATTCCGCAACCTGACGAGAGCATTGAATGTCCAAACAACCCAAACAACAAGAATACCCAAAGCCAAAAGAATTAATCCATTAATAGTCATAATTAATCTAAATTATAACATAAACGAATATTACTTGACCCTTGAAGCGCCATTTTTAGAGGCGGGCTTTAATCCCTTCCTAAGGAAGGCCAATTCTATAACTGCCGCAAGCGCAAAATAGATAATCCCCCACACAAGCATCGTCTGAGGCCGGTCCACAAATTCTCCCGAAACTTCACCTCGTTCACGTCTTGCCAACCAATCTGCCGGCATAGATTGATTAAATTCTTCCGGGAAGGGAAAAAGATTAACCCAAAACTCCGGGCCAATAAGAAAAACAATCAAAAGGGAACCAAGGAGAAGCGGAATTGAGTACATGCGGGAAGACTGATCGGTTGTCGCCCGCCGCCCCAAAATTTTCGCAAGAGTGCTGCCCAAAAATATGAGCGGAAGGTAGATATTGCCCAAAAATAACCAACCGAAAACAAGTGCAAAAACAGAAATAGTAAGAAAACCAATAGCGCCCGTAAAAAAATCTACGAATCTCAATCGAAAACCTGTCCTCATACCACCGCTCACAAAAATACTCAAAAATTCCACAAGAAAGATCCAAATTCCAGTCTGCACGATAAAATTGACGTGCGCGATTGGATTTAAAAGCGCACGCAAAAATATTCCAGCAAGTAAGATATTGCCGGCGACGGCTGCAATTAGTTCGTAGGCGAGGCGCGAATTAGGAAAACTTGTGTGAGCGACACCCGATCCCGGTTGCGTAGTCATATTCATATTATAAAAAAAGGGGGGCTTCTTTGCGAATGTTATAATGAAACCAATGAAATTGCGCTGGTTTGGTTTGTTTTTTTTATGCGTTTTGTTTTTGTCCGTCCCAATTACTGCAATGGGACAAGCTAGAGACCAAACATTCTTTAGCAAAATTCTCAAGCGGGGTTCTCTTGGTGAAGAAGTCAAAAACCTCCAAATATTTTTGAGCCAATTTTCTGATATTTATCCCCAAGGAATTATTTCAGGATACTTCGGACCACTAACCGAAACAGCCGTTAAAAAATTTCAAAAGAAGTACGGCTTGGAGCAGGTGGGCATTATTGGCCCGAAGACGAGAGCTATTCTGAATCGTGGCCTTACTCGTCTTATTAAAGACGAAGCAAGGACGCCGGTTCCAACAAAAACAGAAAACTTAGCGGAATCAACCGGACCTCCGCCGCCAGCCGCTCCAGAACCGCAAAAAATAATCGGAACTCTGCCTGTGGCAAATGGTTGCACTACAGTTCCAGAAAACGCTTTCACTGCCTGCTTCTACAACGATACCAATTTACAAAATCTTAAACTTGGCCGAACCGACTCGAAAATTGATTTTAATTGGTTCGACGACTCCCCCAACCCTCAAATAAATAAGGACGGTTTTTCAGCGCGTTGGCAGGGAATCTTTAATTTCGAGAGCGGAGAATATGAATTTGTCACCGTTTCTGACGATGGCGTTCGGCTCTACATTGACAACGAACTTATTCTGGATAAGTGGTACGGCCAATCTGCTACTGCCCACTCAGCAAAAAAAACTTTAGGTCAAGGCAAGCATCGGATAACAATGGACTATTTCGAATCATCCGGCCAAGCTACAGCCCAACTTTTTTGGGGTAAGGCCGAATCTCCTTATTTCAAGTACAGCTGGAGAGCAACCTCCACTTTAACCGGAGAAATAAATCTCCCCACCCCAGTTCCGAAACCCACGATCGTTCTCGATGGCAAACCAACTGTTATTTTGGACAGTGCGGCGGCCATACGGTTAGCTCAAGTTTACAAAATAATTTTAGTAGACAAAGAAGAAAAGTGGGATGACTCTACTGCCACCATGCTCCTAGAAATGGTGAGGCGCATCCCCGACACGAAATCGAGGGGTGTGGATGATGCACCGTGGAAAGTTATTCTTACTAATCGGACCTTTGTAAATGACGTCGAGGTGGAACCCCGAAGTAGAGAGGTGAAAATTTCAAGGCCCGCATTTCAAAGATCTAATCCCCAACTTCAACCAAGCGCTGATGGCAATAACGAAAGGGTTTTCTATTCAAATCGGCTTTTTAGAGCAGTTCTTCAATCTTTTTTCAATGAACGTCGCATTTTAGAAAATCTGCTCTTTGAAAGATATGGATTTAAAGCCGGCTTCGGCGATCCTGTAGATGAATTTCAAGAATTCAGTCTGGAAGAACTCCAATACCTCGTCTCCGTATTTGAAGATATACCGAGTGGCTTTCGGAAAATGCCCGGCCTAGAAAAAATTGTCCGTCGAAAACAGGGACTAACAAACCCGCTGATTCCTGGGGCTGCCGCTATTGCCTGGATTGATCTTGGATACATGGAATTCACGGACTTGGCGTTTCAAAGCGGTAGCGCCGACTACATAAGAAGGGTTATTGCTCACGAAATTACCCATTTCCTGTGGCATAAAGTTTTAAACGACCAAACCAAGAAAGAATGGATGGCGCTAAGCGGCTGGAGTACAACTCCTTCTCCCGGCATCATAGATGCTTCGACCCTGAACCCGCCTCCGGCCGACCACCCCAAAGCAATCGATCGCCGTCCGAGACAACAGCTTTGGTATAGAAAAACAACGACAAATTTTGTTTCCGGCTATGCCGCTTTCAAAAACCCCGATGAAGATTTCGCCGATACAATGGCCTACTATATTTACCAGCCGGATTGGGTACGATCAATAGCGCCTGAGAAGTACAATTTTATAAAAAACATTGTAAATGGTTATGAGTATGTAACACTCGTAGACAAACAATTTACTTTCGAAGTATTTGATCTTGAACCGGACGTTACTTTCCCCGGAAAAATTATGGGAATAGACATAGAGGTCAGAAAGCTGCCGGGCGGCGCAAATAAAGTTAAGGCCATACTCCATCTTTCAGAAAAATTAGGAGACGGTGCTGAATATGCATATACAAGACTTATATCGCCTCTAGGAACTTTTATCGATGTTGCTTTTAATCCTGTGGGGGGCAACAAATTATTATTAGGAGCGGAATTTACCGTTAATAAGTACGTTGCTCACGGTTACTGGGCGCCAAGTCAGATAACCGTCCTCGATAGGGTTGATAACCGCCGCTACGAGGGACAAAATCAGTTTGGGTGGCTAATGTTTATAAATAACCCCGAAGCAGACAATGAGGCGCCGGTTGCGGATACTGATCGGGTCACCCGCGAAGGAGTTAGAGAAAATAACGAAATAGTAGTCAAAATTTCCGTCCCGGTCTTGGATAAAAATGAAAAAGAGGGCATAGGCGGATACGCAAGCCTTCAGCATTATAAATCCAATCAGTCTGTCTGGAGCAGTGCCGAATATAATTTTAAATTTGCAAGAGTGACCTACAGCTTTGTTATTAGAAAATACAAAGCCAATGGCGATTGGACTTTTAGAGAGTTTTGGGTAAGCGACGTGGCCGGAAATTCCGAAAGATACGACCTAAAAGAAAAGGCGCTTACCCTAGACATCCAAACCGAGAGACCGGATTATGTGAAGCCAGAACTTGATGTCTCCTCTATTAAAATAAGAGCTGTGCCTCGTTTCCCGGAATCCCCAAACGGTGAAACTGATGTAACTATTTGGTACCGAGCCCGTGATGATAATTCCGGCCTCGGGATAGTAAGTTTTATTATTCAAAAACCGACAGGTGATACTTTGTATAACTACCACTATCATGATAATTTCTATACGGATTATTTTGTCGGGAACCCCAACGAATACAAAACCTATCAGATTGATTTTACTTTACCGGCCGGTTCACCGCCTGGCACCTGGGTCCTTCAGGAAATAGTGGCAAGAGATAAGGCAGACAACGCCCTCACAAGTAATTTTGTAGAGATAGGTATACTAAAACCGTTTGAGGTAAAATAACGAATAGCTTTCTTTCCTTGAACCTTCGCTTAAAAGTTCGTTCTCCAAAACTTCAGAAAAGAATTTAAATCGTTTGCGTTGTTTCTTAAATAAAAATCAAAAAACACTGATGTAAATCAGTGTTTAATAACGGAACGATTTCTCTGAGTGTAGTAAATCGCCATAGTAACCCAAGAGGCATTAACAAAGACGAATATCAAAGCTCCCAAGAAACTCATCCATTGGCCTAAAGACGGATAATAATACAAATTCCAAAAACTCCACGAAGTGAAAAAAGCCGCGGCAAGAACGCTAACGCCTTTTACTTGTTTGTCTTTATAAAGACATCGGCAGTTCCAAAACATCATTACACTGCCTAAAATTTCGTAAGAACCGTTTACCACGTCTGGCCAAATCATTGTCCCCCCATCATTCAATCAAACATCTTGAAGTAAGATAACCCAAACCCTTCCATTTGGGCAAGCCCTAGTTTAAACTAAAAACATTAATTTAGAGGGACTAAACCATGGCCTACCCCATGACATTCAAAAGAAGCCCGATCGTCCTTATTCGAAATTTTGTTTTGATTGAATTTTCGGCGGTGGTACTATTCTCAATCGGCACCTTCATCGACCCGGATTTTAAATATCAAGCCTATTCTTTCCTCCCGCTCTCTAGCATCTTTTCATACGAGGATTTGAAATTTCTTCTCCTCTCCGTGACCCAGTTCATCATCACAATATACGCATTTTTAAATTGGCATTACGAGTCTTTCACCGTCCGCCCCGGTTCGCTCTCTCACAGCTCAGGAGTTTTCTTCAAGAAAGACAAAAATCTTCCCTTAGAAAAATCAATGAGCCTGACCCTCTCTTTGGGGCCACTCGGCAAAATATTCCACTACGGATCAATAAACATCGAAAACGCACACTCACAAAAATCAATGGTTTTGAAAAATATTTCCCGCCACGAAAATATTTCGAGAGCCATTCAGCAATGCATTGATCCGCACACCAAAGTTTTCCAAAACAATCCCGACGTTACTCAAATTCTCTCCGAGGAAGAGCATGAAAAATTGGAATTCAAATCTTCTCTCCGCTTCGACCAAAAAATGGGCTCGGTTAACCGAGAAATTGAAAAATCAGCAATGAAAACGATCGCCGCATTTTTAAATACCAAGGGGGGTTATTTGGTCTTGGGCGTTAATGACGAACGCGAACCGGTAGGTTTAACGGGAGACTACAAAACCCTTCATCGCGAAAATCGGGACGGTTTTGAAAATCACTTCACCCAGATTTACAACTCAATGATTGGTCCGGAATTCCGCCATTTAGTAAACCTGAATTTCCAGGATTACAAAGGCCATGACATCTGCATCATCCAAGCCGCCCGAAGCCCCAGGCCAATTTATCTGAAAGTTGACGACAATGAACATTTCTACGTCCGGACAGGGAACGTAACAACCCCCCTCAAACTCAGCGAAGTTGAACTCTATTCCCGCTCTCGCTGGCCCCGCAGAACCTCAAACGCGTAAATATGCCTCGTGTAATCATAATTCATGGTTGGGCTAGTTTTCCCAAAGACGGCTGGTTCCCCTGGCTTAAAGAGAATTTGGAGAAAAAAGGTTTTGAAGTTTTAGTACCGAAACTTCCCGACCCCAAAAACCCAAGAATCCAAAATTGGGTTCAAACAATAGCGGAAGTCGCGGGAAAAGCAGACGAGAAAACTTTCTTTGTCGGCCACAGCTTAGGTTGCCAAGCTATTGTCCGTTATTTAGAAACCTCGCCGGAAGGAACAAAAATCGGCGGCGCAGTATTTGTCGGCGGCTACTTTAAGCGGCTCACCGGACTTGAAGAAGAGATAAAAGAAGATATCGGTGTCGCAGAAACCGAAAGGCATTGGCTAGGGAACCCGATCGATTTCTCAAAAGTTAAGCCCCACATCATAAAAAGTATTGCGATCTTTTCGAACAATGATTATTACGTTCCTCCGGACAACGAAGACGATCTCCGCGATAAGCTTGGTTCGGAAATAAGAATTGTTGATGATATGGGCCACTTTAGCGGCGTTCTCGATGGAATAACTGAACTGCCGATCGCCCTAGAGAGCGTTTTGAAATTAACAGGTAGGGGTTGATTTTGCACAAAAGCATAATTTATAATTCCAACTTATGATCACTAAGTTTGAGTTTTGGCTATTTCTAATAGCGAGCGTACTCGTTCTCGTCTGGGCTTTTAAATACGTAGCCGCTTCTTAAAACAAAATAGGGGGAGGACCCGCCCTGGCGAAACCGACCGCGGGGGCGGGTGTTTAAATTAATGGATCAATGGCGGATTTTATATTTTTATAAATATATAGGGTTTTTTTGTTAATATATTTTAT
>CAYIWX010000008.1:0-4567 GCA_964367305.1 uncultured Candidatus Saccharibacteria bacterium | reverse complement strand
AGCTACGGCGGGCAAGTGTGTTAAAATGAATGAATCATGGACGTATTTAATATTTTCCTAATTCTATCGGTATTTTTCGTAAATCTCTTATCTCCTGTCAATTTTAATGTAAACGCTAGGAGTGCTATCATTGCCCCGAACGGAGGCGAATGTTTGGCGACGAGTGAACCTTTTGGAATCCTGGTAAATTTTGACAGTCACCACATTGCTCTTTATTACCGGACCGACGGCCGGACACCTACCCATCTCGATGCCTCAAAAATAAAATCTCTTCTTACGACAAAAATTTTCGAATGGGTTCCTCAGAAAAGGCACGTCTCGGAAAATGGCCGAGTTTGGATTGAAGAACTGGACGAAAACAATGAAACTTTAGGCTGGTACAGTTCGCGGGCAAACTTTGCCGTAAGAAATTCCTGCCCCAAAGTTGATACAATTACTCCCACCATCACCGCCCTTGAAGAAAAAGCAAGTAAACTCGGGTCTTTCCAACTAAAAATTTCCGAGGTCGGAAAAAAATTAGAGAACTCTGGTTCGCTTACAGAAAAAAATTTATTAGATCTTTTGGTAAAGTTGTTTGAACTAAGAGATGAAGCAAATAAATTTTTTTCACCGGTCAAAAAAATACCGCCTCAACTGGGATTTATAACGAAAACTTTGATTCCCGGAATGAAAGACGAAGAGGTGAAAATCATGCAGGAAATTTTAAGCCGATTCCCCGAAATTTACAAAGATGCGGTGGTGGATGGATTTTTTTCATCATCAACTGAAGAAGCGCTGAAACAATTCCAGTCGATCTTTAAAGTTGATGCAACCGAGAAAGAAATTGTCGGACCATTCACAAAATTCAAGCTGAATAGCTTAAGGAACTCGAGAGTTCATGTGATTACCAAGGATTCGGAAGGCGGATTCAATCCAGCCAAATTATTTATCTCCGTAGGTGACGTTGTGAGATGGTTCAATAATAGCATTGAGGATAGTTGGCCAGCATCTGACCCTCATCCGATCCATAATGAATATCCGGAAACCGGCGGATGTATCGGAAGTTTATTTGATGCTTGCCGACTATTAAGACAAAGGGAAAGTTATTATTTCATTTTTTATGTGCCGGGAACCTGGAACTATCACGATCACCTGAACCCAAAATCAAAAGGACAAATTATTGTGAGATAGAAAATGGCGAAATTTCCCAAAGAAATAGCAGTTGTAGTTGTTTTCTCGGTCATTGTCATCGTTTTGGTTGTGGTTTTCAAAAACGAACTCCAAAAAACAATTTCTAAAGAACTTGGAATACCCGATGCGCTTTTAATCCTTACGAATATTCCGAACTCAGAAAAAATAAGATCTTATTATCTTGCGGAAGCAAAACAATTCCTAAATACGATCAAAAAATCAACAGACGAAGAGCAATCAATAACCTTAGCTTTGCTTGCTGAAGCCAAAAAACAAGTTGTCACTCTCCCACCCCCCAGGGTTTCAAAAGAATACACCGTAAATATCTTAAGCGGAGTACGGGTAGAACCGGCAAATCTCACAATTAACGCTGGGGACGTGGTAGTTTTTGTTAACAAAGATTTCGAATTACGATGGCCGTCTGCAAATCCTTATCCCACAAGAAGTTCTCTACCCTCCCTTAATGCTGAGGGAGGAATAGGTATCGGGGATAGTTTTTCTTATAAATTCCTGAAAGCCGGAAAATTCAGCTATCATGATTACTTACTGGACAATCCGTCAACAATTGGCACAATAACCGTTCTTCTTTAAAGAAAATGAAAACAAAAAAATTAAGCATATTTAGCAGATTTGTTCTGACGGGGGTTTTCGTCTTTATTGTCGTCGGTTTAATTCTTACAAGCTTGGTGAAACCGGCCCTTCTGCGCCTTACCTTTGAACAGCGGGAATCAGATATTACGGTCTTTGCAAATAGATTAGCTATTGACTTCTTACTTCCTGAAGATTTCAGAAGTCCCGTTTCTCTCGAAAGCCGTGAACGTTTTGAAAGATTCACAAGAAACCTTCCAGTCCCCGGAATCTTCCGAGTAAAAATATGGAATACTGACGGGAATGTTATTTACTCCGATCGTGGAGAACTGATTGGAAACAAAGACGTTCTCGAAACTCCCTTCAGGAGAGCTCTCAACTTTGAATCAACAGTACAACTTGAAAAATACAATAAACAAAATCCTCGTTACGGCAATGAGTTACCTTTTGAGGAAAGTGTTTTAACTCACGCCCCGATAACTTTTGGTAGCTCGCCAGAGGTAATGGGCGTTCTTGAAACATTAAGCCGAGTGGAATTTTTGGAAAATCAGGTCAATGAAATTAGGATCCTTTTCACGATAAGAATCGTCGCTTCTTTAATTTTAATTTTCGCTGTCCTCTCTTTTATAGTCTGGGGCGCTTCCCGTACGGTTGATAATCAAAGGAGAGAAATTGCAAAAAACCTTGAACAAGTAAACGCGATCTTAGGCAGTATGGCGGACGGTGTCGTTGCCGTAGAAGCAAGCGGTAAAATAATTTTGATGAACAAAGCCGCGGAGACAATGCTTGGCTGGAGCATCAAAGAGGCTGTCGGAAAAAAATGGCACGAAATACTCCATCGCGAAGACGAAAAAGGGAACCCCCTGTCACCAGAAGAAGGCGCAATCGCTGTAGCTCTTAAAAAAGCGGCTATCACTTCTTCCGGGTTAAACCCCGCTTATTATTACGTCCGGAAAAATAAAACTAAGTTCCCGGTTGCGAGAACCATTTCACCAATTGTGCTAAACAGAAAAACAATCGGTGCCATAGCGGTGTTCAGAGATATTACCGAAGAAAAAGAAGTTGACCTTGAGAAAAGCGAATTTGTTTCTTTGGCTTCGCATCAACTCCGCACTCCTCTTTCAGCTGTTAATTGGTATAGCGAACTGCTCCTGAATGAGGATGTCGGAAAGCTCAATCCAACCCAGAAGAAATATCTGGACGAAATTTATTTTGGAAACAAGAGGATGATAAATCTCGTGAACGATCTTTTGAATGTCTCGAGAATTGAGCTCGGAACACTTACGATTGAGCCTGAACCAACCGACGTCACGGCCGTTGCCGATAGCGTCATCAAGGAACTGGAATTTCGGATCAAGCAAAAAAACCTAGAAGTGAGAACATCTTACGATAGAAATATTCCTAAAATTATTACCGACCCCAAACTTCTAAGAATGGTCTTCCAAAATTTGCTGTCGAACGCAACTATGTATACTGATGAAGGAAAGATAACTATCGAAATAGAAAAAGACAAGTCTAATCTGTTGGTAAAAGTTTCTGATACCGGTTATGGCATTCCCCGTCACGAACAAGAGAAAATTTTCACCAAGCTCTTCAGGGCCGGGAACGTTAAGGAAAAAGAAACAACCGGATCAGGATTGGGGCTTTATATCTCAAAATACATAATTGAGCAATTTAGGGGGAAAATCTGGTTTGAATCCGAGGAAAACAAGGGTTCTACCTTCTATTTCACGATCCCCATCAAAGGATTAGAAGAAAAAAAGTGATTATTATATACTTTTAAAGTACACCAAAATGGCAGAAACCAAAAGAAAAATTCTTATTATTGAGGACGAAGAACCCTTACTTGAAGCTTTAACGATTAAATTCGAAAAAGAAGGCTTTAGCGTCCTCAAAGCAAAAGACGGAGAAGAGGGTTTGGTCACAGCTAAAAATGGAGAACCTGACCTTATCATCCTCGATCTTGTAATGCCAAAGATGGACGGAGTAAAAATGATGGAAGAACTTCGCAAAAATGACTGGGGTAAAAAAGTTCCCGTGATAGTTCTCACTAATTTGAATTTGGACGAGATGAAAATCCTCGGCAAAAGCCCAATTCCCGAAAGAGTAGAAAGGGGCGAACCAGCTGAATATATTCTCAAAGCAAACGTAAAACTCGAAGACGTGGTAAACGAAGCAAAAAAAATATTGGGTTAAAGGGGTTTGATAATAGTGGTGCGAGATACCGGAATTGAACCGGTGCCTTCTGCTTGGGAAGCAGACATTCTGCCACTAAACTAATCTCGCTCCGGAGTCGTGCTTGGTACGACTATAATTAATTTTTCCCCTGCTTCGCGGTAATTAAATTGTGATTTAAGCTCTTTGATAAGATTTTCCGGTTCCTTAAAATACTCGATATCGGCAAGAAGTTCATGATTTTCTTTCTCTAGACTTTCTAAATTTGCGCCCAGTTTTTCAATATCTTTTTCCAAAGCGTTGTTCTTAACGATTAGTTTATAGACCCCAAAAACCATAACAATGAAAACCAAAAATAAAACAAAAAATTTCATCATTACTTTAAATCTATCAGAGTTATTACTTCTTTAAAAGTTCTTTGAAAACTTCGGGTGGGATTTTCGCTTCAGCCCGGCCCAATAATTTCTTTTTACCCCTCTTCTGCTTCTTCCATAATTTCATCTTTCGGGTCCTGTCCCCGCCATATAAATAGCCGGTTACATCTTTTTTTAAGGCTGGGATATCTTCTCTCGCTATCACTTTGGTGCCCACGACCGCCTGTAAACTCTGGGCAAATTGCTGTTTCGGCAAAAGC
>CAYIWX010000007.1:0-18190 GCA_964367305.1 uncultured Candidatus Saccharibacteria bacterium | reverse complement strand
ACTTCCATCGTCCGCGCATCAATAAACGGCTCTAGGGCGTCATAGGAATAAGGTAATTTAGGTAGCTCAAATTTCATAAAATTCTATTTTCTAATTTCTACTTACTATTTTCTAGTTTTGCATACTTCATCACAATTTTCTGACCGTCTTTAAAAAAGAGGTTGGCTGGATCTTGAATCGCAACGCCGTCAGCCGTTATCTCAAGTGCGTAGCCATCTCTTTCGATTGGCTTATTCCAAACTGCGAAGAAATCGCCCAAGCGATATTCTCTTTTATCCTGGGCTTCAGTATGAATTATTCCCACTTCGTCATGTGTGTGAAGAGCACGTTCGCAAGCGCCGAGACCAATGTTTTGTGGGATTACTTCTTCTTTCCCATCTACTTCTATCGTTAGTTCGGGATGAATGTGCTGTAAAAGAGGGAGGTTAGAAACCAAACACGGCGCGCCATAGCCACCGCTATTGCCATTAACTTTGGGAGCCGTAAGACGAGGATACAAAAAAAGACCGACAAGAACTACAGTAATCACAATCACCCAAATAATTGTTGATTTGTTTTTACGCATAAAGTAATAATATACTAATAAAGATTTGCGGGATCGTCTAATGGCCCCTAGGTCGCAAAGCGACCGGGGTCCCGGTGCGCTTATGTTTTTTTTATATATTTTAAAAAGTTTGAAGGATGGTAAGTTATACACCGGCACATGCAGAGATATTGAAAATAGAATCAAGAAACATAATTTGGGCTTGGTTAAAAGCACCAAAAATAGAAAACCCTTTGTTTTGATGTGGAAAGAAAATTTCAAAACACTTTCTGAAGCTCGCAAAAAAGAATGGGAGTTGAAATATACACCATGGGGAGGCAAACTTAAAAAAGAGTTGGTCTCCAAAGCTGCCAGGTCGTCTAATGGTAGGACTATGGACTCTGAATCCATCAATCTTGGTTCGAATCCAAGCCTGGCAGCTTTGGAGATCAAAAAACATAAGCGCACCTAGGGATAGGATACGTGACTCTGAATCACGTCACCTTGGTTCGAATCCAAGCCCGGCAGCACTTAGTTTTTCTTAGCGAAGAATGAGCTTAGAAAAACAAGTGCTCCGATCGAGCGGAGGAGCGAACATCGGAGCCATTATTCCCTCGTCTCGAAACAAATATCGCACATTCCGCAATTACTTTTTTTCACATCTTCGCCAAAATGATTAAGGAGTAATTTCCTGCGACAAAGAGAAGAGGTGCAATATGAAATCATAGTATCAAGTTGCATCTTTGCTACTGCTCTCCGGTGCGCATCTTTCGTTTGGCGGATAAAATACTCGTGTTTTATCTTATCGGAATAGCTAAAAAATAAAATACATTCTGCTGGAAAACCATCTCGGCCCGCACGGCCCGTTTCCTGATAATAGCCCTCAAGGTTTTTTGGGATGTCATAATGAATAACAAATCTAATGTCCGGTTTATTAATACCCATTCCAAAAGCAATAGTTGCTGTTATGACTTGCGCCTTTCCTTTCATAAACGCTTCTTGATTTAGAGTTCTTTCTTTTTGCGGAAGTCCTGCATGATATGGAAGTGCTTCAATTCCGTCACTCCTTAAGTGTTCTGCAAGTCGTTCTGCGCTTGCTCTACTTACGCAATAAACTATTCCGGACTGTCCAGGATGATCTTCAATATAATTTATAATTTGACTAATCGCTTCAGTCTTCGGGCGCACTTGATATATAAGATTTGTCCGATTGAAACTTCCTAAAAACACTCGATGATTTTTAAAATTTAACTGCCGAACAATATCTTCACGCACTTTCTGCGTTGCTGTTGCAGTCAAAGCCACAATTGGCACATCTCTAAAAAACTCCCGAAGTGTCGCAAGTTTTCTATATTCAGGGCGAAAATCGTGCCCCCAATCCGAAATACAATGCGCTTCATCAACCGCAATAAGCCCGATTGAAAGAGATGACAGAAAATCAATAAATTCGGGTTTCATTATGCGCTCGGGAGCAACGTATAAAAGTTTTACCTCTCGCGAAGCAAGTCGAGCCCAAACTTCACGCTCTTCTTTCGCTCCAAGACTGCTATTCAGATACACTGCTGGAATTGCGCTCTCTATAAGTCCCGCTACCTGGTCTTTCATGAGAGAGATTAAAGGAGAAACTACTATCGTGATTCCCGAAAAAATTAGTGCGGGTAATTGATAGCAGAGCGATTTTCCGCCACCCGTGGGGAGAAGTACTAGAGCATCTCGACGCTCTAAAACATGGGAAATAATATCTTCCTGAAGCGAGAGAAAAGTATCAAAACCAAAATGTTTTTTGAGTATTTGTTGCATGCAACAAAAATTCTACCACGCGACTTCACTTTACGCCACGAAAACCCCAGTCACGGGAGACCGCGTGGAGGTTTTTTTGTTTTAGTTAAATCTTGGGTATGAATTTCTTGAAAATGTCGCCGAGTTTTTCCACCACCCCCACCTTCACATCTTCCTCATCTCTCACTGGATGCTTTGAGATTATCTCCCGCGGCGGAGTAAAGAGATCCTCGATCGAGCCAATAACAAAATCCAGATACTTCTTTCCTTGATCAATATTTTTACCATCCACATCCTCCTTGAGCATCTTCCGGCAATGATCGAGCGAACGCGCCACAAGTGTTTTAAAAGAATATTCTTCTAAATATTCCCGCGCCTTCGAGTGTTGGGCGTGGAAAAAGATAGCTGAATAGATTAGGGGCAGGGCTACCCCGAACCCCAGCCAAGAGGCCACGGCAAAACCCGTACCAGTCGTAAGCCCGATGAATATGATAATTGCCAACAGAAAAAGAACGAGAATGTTCGCGACGAACCAGTGGAACCACCGATCCCGGGACTCCTCCACCTCCCGCTTCCGATCGTGAAAGATGCGCCAGAGCACATCCGTTTCCGGAACTCTCGTTTGGTTTTGATTTGAAATATTTTTTTCCATAAAAGAAAAGAAGAATTTGTTTGTTCCCCACACTAGAAGAATCCGAATTTTACTTATCCGGATAACACTGCTTGCAGAGTTTGTAGTTTTGAGAATCTGTCGAGCCTACGTAAGAACAGCTCGGAACCGTAGCGAATCCAGAGCAGTCAATTTGTGGTTTGTAAGCCGTGCAGCGAGAATCGCCTTGTTGGGCCTTGCAAAATTCTTCCCACGAAGAGTATCCTTGCGGAACTTGCGATGGGTCACTACTTTCGTTTGTGGGAGGCAAAAAATTACAATTTGTACCATCCCAATTACCTCCCTGTTTCGTGCATTCAGTTGCGGCGCCTTGTTCGGTGTTTCCTACGCCAGAAAAATCACAAGATGTGCCGTTCCACGCACCACCTTGTTTAGTGCATTCCTCTATGCCACCGGGTTCTCCACCAGTTTGTTTACACGCAGCATCACCTTGATTGGCCGTACAATACGCCGTGCACTCTTCTTGATTTTTACAACCTCCGGGTCCGCTAAATCCGCCGCCACCCGGCCCACCCACTTCTCCCTCCATTCCATGTTCTTTTGCCCAATTGGAGCACGTCGCCTGATTTTCGGGAAGCACACAAAAAGATTCGCATTCAGCTTTACTTTTACAATCACCGGGACCCGAAGAAATTCCAAATTTTTTGGCCATTGCCGCATCTTCCTCTGAAATTAAACCGGCGCGCAGAGCAAAATCAATACACTCGTCAACATGCGCCTCATCTTTACAATAATTTTCACATGCTTCTTTTGACTTACAATTTCCCGGCCCCTTACCGCCAACTTTTTTTATTGCCTCTGCTTCTTCTCTTGGTATAAAGCCCGCTTCTACCGCAAAATCAATACACTCATTCGTATTATTATCGCTTTCACAATAAACATCGCAGGATTCTTTTGTCGTACAGCCGCCAGGCAACTTCCCCCCACTCTTTAGATAAGGAAGGATTTTACTAACTGCTTCAACGTCTTCTTCTGCTAAAAGTCCTGCTTTTTGGGCAAATTCCATACACTCAATGACACGAGCGGCGTCTTCACAATATTTGAAACAATCTTCTTTGTCCTTGCAGTCGCCGGGGAATAATACTCCCGCATCGTGCGCTTGGACCATCTTGCGCATTTCGCTTAACTCACCCAGAGAAACCAAATTAAATTTTTCTATAAAATCGAGACACTCTTTAAGATTGTCAATGTTTTCACAATAGTCGCGACAAGAAACTTCGTCTTTGCATCCACCCGGAGCTTCACCGTTTTGAATCGCGACGAGAATTGGTTGTTGGTCCAAAGGTATCTCTTGTTCATCAAGGCCAATTTTTTCGGCAAATTCGGCGCATTCCGAGAAATTCGCCTCTATATTACAGTAAGCCAAACACTCATTATAAGATTCACATTGTCCCGGAGTTTGCCCCTTTTTAATGAACGGGGCCAGTATTTTTTCTATCTTCTCAATTTCTTCTATTTTTTCCGGGTCTTCGTCGTCGACTAACTCAACTTCGCTCGAATTTAATGCCTCCGAGTATACAGTGACCTCACCGATCATGCCGGAGAAAAATTCCGTAGCACCAAACCGATAATCCCACGCTCCGATTGTAAATGGGGCCTCGCTCGTTGTCTCTGCGTCTGGGGCGCTAGCCGTACCCACGAGCTCATCATTCAAATATAATTTCATGGTGCCGGCGCTATCCCTTGTCGCAATAGCGTGATACCAAGTATTTGGATCAATGGGCGTAGTCACCCTGCCACTCGGTTCGCCAATACCGACTGTATCTCCGGTAAAAAATTCTAAATTGTTGTCATCCAACCCTGACGCAAGAGGGCTCAATACCCTAAGCCAATATCCGGCCGGATTGTCTGCGTTATAATTTGACTTTCTAATGATGTTGACGTGATCTCCTCCGCCATCCCAATTAAACCAGACTTCTAACGAAAATGGGCCATCTGTCCCGAAGTTCAGACTCGCCGAATTTCCCACATCCGAAAATGAGCTATCTGTCCCAAAATTTAAACTATCCGGATCTCCTACATTGATGCGCCCACTATATCCATCGAATTTAAACACATTCCCATTTTCTTCGGGAAAAAGAGTAACTCCGCCCAAAATAGTTCCGTTGTTGCCATCTATAACGTCCGCCGCGATCCCTTCCGACACCGCGTCTCCATTCCAAGAACTAATTAACTCCTGACTTTGCGCAAACGCAGCATTAAAACTCACGACTAAAGAAAAAACCGAGATTGCAAATAAAGCGAAAATATTTTTTTGCAAAGAAATATTCATTTTATTTAAAAGGATTGTCATAAATTACATCAAAGGGATTTTTCTGGTCTTTGAATGGATTAGTATCCGGCAACTTACCGTAGGTAGGATTTTGCGTCTTTTCAAAAATCTGGCCTCCCAACGTGGGAGCTTCTTGTTTCTCCAAAGGAACTTGCTTGTTCTTAGACCAGTACCAAAAACCGGCGGCCGCGATTATAACCACAACGACAACAAGGATGATAATTATCAGCTTTGATTTAAAGTTCATACTGTAATTTTGATTATACCATAAGTTAACACCTATCCGGGGCTCGAACCTAAACCGAAAACAAAAAGTGAGATTTTATCGGTTCTCCTTCGACAAGCTCAGGACAGGTAGACCGGGACGGGTCAACGAGACACTCGAAACCGACCTAAAAATATGCCCCGTGAATAACGGGGCAGGGTTAACTTCAGACTACAAAGGATATTCCGAGCGAGACATTCATCTTTTCCTCGGACTCGGTATAAACACTTCCCTGATATATTGCGCAATCGAACGCCGATCCCCGTCATTCAGATTTCTAAAGGCTGGCATTGATCCTTTTCCCTGAGTCATTATTCGGAAAATATACTCTACGCTTGTTGTGTCCGGCATGGTAAGAAAATTAGCGGCGGGCGGCCTCATTGCCCTTCCGGCAGGCCCCCTTCCGTCACCTCGTTCGCCATGACATGCCCCACAATTCTGTCTATAGAGACTTACGCTATCACCTGGAATTAGAGATAAATCTGTACTACGCGAACTAGCGAGAGAATGGCTGGAAAACGCTGCAATGACGGCAGCAGAACCAAGAAAGATAGCTGTAGTCAGTGTGAGTAAATTAACCAATCGCCGCATATTCGTCCCCCTGTATCTGTTAAGTTTAGATCTCCTTGCTGTATTCTTTTATATCAGGTGCCCAGTATAATGTAAACAACCGGGATAAACGGGCCTAGAAACCTCTAACGATCTCAAGCCGGTTGGTTCTCCTCCTTCGTTCCGCCGACGCTGAAGCTTTGGCGGACACAGTAAAACTTCGGAGGACACAGTAGACCGGGGAACACAGCAACATGAAAAAACCTCAATCAATTTGCATATTTGGAGACAGCACCGCTTGGGGCGCGTGGGATTTGGAAAAAGGCGGTTGGGTTAGTCGCTTATGGTTTTATGTTGCGAAAAGAGAGAGCGACAATTATGTCGAAGTTTATAACTGCAGTGTTTCTGGTGGCACGACCGATACGATTTTGGAACGCTTTGAATCCGAATCAAAAATCCGAAATGCCGATGCGCTGATATTTCAAACCGGCGGGAATGACGCGTCTTACGAACACAAGCCCGGAAATTATCTGGTACCTCCCGAAAAATTCAGAAAAAATTTGGAAGAAATCATAAAACGAGCGAAAAAAATCACGGACAATATTATCTTTATGGATTTGAAAAACTGTGATGAATCAAAAACAATGCCTGTTTCCTGGATCGATATTTACTATACAAACGAAAATATCCAAAAATACAGCAAAATCATGGAAGAGGTTTGTGAAAAGAACAAAGTTGCCTTTTTGGATATTGATCCCTTAAACAATAACGATTTCGATGACGGCTTGCACCCAAACGCCCAAGGCCACGAGAAAATCTTTAACCAAGTCAGAGATTTTCTGATCAGTAAGCGCTGGATTTGAAATAATTTATTGGTAGAATTAGTTTATGAGCATTTGGATTTTTCTTCCCGCCCTTGCACTGGTTTCGGGAATACTTGCAAGTATTTATCTTCTCGTTGAATGGTATAAACATAAGGAACGTTTGCGCTTTCCCCTCTTGTGGGCGATAGCGCTCTTTTTGATGTACTGGTTCCAATTGCCAGTAATCCTTAATAATTCCGGGAAGGTGGTAACCGCAACGAATTTCAATTTCTTTTTCGCGATAACACTCCCGATAGTCTGGATAGCGATTTTTTTGGTTTATTTGGGGTCGCTCTCGGTTCTGGGATTCAATTTAAAAAAGAGGCAAAAAACCATTATCGCCATTTGGTTTCTTGCCGCTTTATTATTCTTCGGCTATAACTTCATAATCAACGAGGGCGTCATTTCGAGTTATGCCTTCCCGATTGTTGGCAATATTGTCTTTTACCTGCCGCTCCATCTTCTGATTATTGCGGCATTTTTCCGAAGGTTTTTCCAGCCGCTTCACGGAAAAAAGCTGATTTTCTTTTTTGGCTCTCTTGCTATCGTTGGTGCTTCTGTTCTCGGTATCATCCGCAATTTCATAATCCTCAAAAGCGTACTCGCCTACCCGCCTCAATTCTGGTATTTGGTTTTGACTTCGCAAAAAGTATTTTTTGCCCTTCAAACATCGAGTATCATTCTTTTGGTGCTTGGATTTTTCCTTCTCCATCATTGGCACTATAAATCCGTCAATGTCCAGGTATGATTTTTATTTTTTTCTCGCAGCGTAAGCACCGGCAGAAACGCCCGTTGGACCGCCGCCAATTATTGCAAGGTCGTACATCATATAACACAAAACATACAACAGATAACATGCAACAAATTTTTGCTACATGTTACAGGATACATAATTCACTTGATACCTAATGCCTTTGCGATTTCGGGCTTGTTGAAACCAACAAATATCTTTCCATTCACGTCTATTACCGGAACGCCCAGTTGGTGAGATTTGTTCACCATCTCTTCCCTCGCCTTATCATCATATGCGACATCAAATTCCTGATACGCCACATTATTAGCCCTAAAAAAATCTTTGGCCATTTTGCAATAAACGCAGCTTGGAGTTGTGTATATAATTATTTTCATAAAATTTAGGATTTAGTATCCAGAATACAATATTCAGGAACTCATTGATTTGGCGGCGAAAGATGCCACAGGGTAAAAATTATTATAAGTCCGCCGACCATTAAGTTGTTCCATAATACCAAATTCAAGCCAGAAAAACCAAGAAGCCAGGGAGAAATAATAAGCCACAAAGCGAGACCCAATAACACCCAATAATTCCACTTCATCTTATTTTTAGTGTAACAAAAACCGGCTACTTGAAGCAACCGGTTTTTGTTGAAAAGAGTTTTATATTTCCGCTTCGTGACCGCGCAAAACCTAATTTTTGTGACGGTCGAGCGACGGAAATACAAGAATTGCGTAGCAATTCTTATCTTCGGAAAGATCTAACTCTTTCAAGATGACAGTTGCGGCAAAGAAGCTTGTCCATCCTTGAGGGATCGGGCTCGAAAGGCAGTTCGGTAATTTTCGTACCGCACTTTGAACACTGCCAATCGCCCTGGAACATCTGCTTCGGAGGCCTCATGCCACCGTCATCACGATCTTGAAAAGCCATTTTTTTATGTGCTTTTATCGTCCCTTTTCGCTTAGCTCACAATAAAATGGCTCTGATATAATCTCGCCTAAATTGATTGTTCTACTAAACTTGATGATAAGTGTAGTCTATTAATCTAATTTTGTCAACTCGGAAAAACTTACTTTCCTAAAGCCTGGTCAATAACCAATTTCACTTGTTCGTAGGGCAAAGCACCGCTCACCGGATATTTTTTACCGTCTTTACCAATAACCATCGAATAAGGCGTGCCTTCTCCGCCGGAGTTCACAGCGTCTTTCAAATCTTCCGCTACACGATTCGCGTATCTGCCGCTGCTCAAACACGATTCGAACTCAATTCGATTCAGACCAACGTATTCAGCAATGTTCAGCAACTCCGCGGGATCCAAACCATTATTCGAGGGAGTAACTTCAAAGAGCCGATCAACGTAGCCCCAGAACTTGTCATTCCCGCCAAGTTCGTTTGCGCACTCTGTTGCCTCCGCCTCTTTGCGTGCTTTGGAGTGAAGTGAATCAAGCGGAAAATGGCGGTAAACCCAAGCCACTTCATTTTTATAATCCTCCACGATTTTTTTAAGGGTTGGGTGAAAACGCTTGCAGAAAGGGCATTCAAGATCGGAAAATTCAATTATTTTTACAGGCGCCTCGGGATTACCCCACACATGATCGTTTCCACTTACCGGTTCTACGTTTAAAAGTGACGGCGCCTGGGGATTTGCAGCTTCTTCCAAATTTGCCGTTCCGACTTTCTTTCCGGCGTTATAAATGAGAGATCCGGAAACTAAAACGGCCGCGACTAAAATACTTAAGGGTAAAAGGCGGTCTTTTTTTTGCTCCTGATTTTGATTCAAATTTTCCTCTGTCATAACTTAGTTAAAATCTTAAAGGTTTGAAAAAATAAAAACAAGGCCTTTTTTCTTGACCCCGTCACCTTTGTAAGAATAGTAACGCTCAGCCGTTTTCTTTGGAATAAACGATTAATCATTCACAATTCTTGTATTGGGAATGAGAACATTGCTTTCAATAAAGGCGTTCATGAAAACGAAATCTTACCAAAGGTGCGGGGTTGACAAAACGTAAACTTTCAGTATTATGAGCTAAGTTCTCTTTGGCTCGGAGACAAATTAAGTGTCTAGAATCCTCAAATATTTCCTAGCCGGACTTTTTGTCTGGATATTCATAGGAATTATTGTCCTACCCGTAAAGATGTTCACGGATCTTGTGCTTATTCCAGGAAAACTTGTAACCCACAATCTCGTTCTTCAGGTGCTTGTAAGCTCTGCAATAACCATTGCTCTAGGCAAATTATTCTTAAGCAAAAGATTTAAAAGAATCCTGAAATCGAAAGAGAGTTCGGTTCCAAGCGGGATCAAAACTGTCGTCAGCATTTTTGTGAACCTTATTCCCAAAGACATCGATAAGCTGTATACCACCGTCAAAACACTGCCGGTAATCCTTTGGGAAGCGGAGGGGCCAGGGCGATACCGATTAGGAGCTCTTATGCAAGAAGACATTGAGAGTATGCCGGGCTATTCATGGGTAACAGAGCTCTCCACCAACCTTCCTTACGTAGGCAACCCGAGATTTATAGAGAAAGACCGTCTCAAACATTTGGGAAAAACCGTCGGCCAAATAATGCCGGAACTTGTAAGATGCGGCCTCAAGGGAGATGATTCTTGAAAATAAGCACCCAAAAACGGGTGCTTTTCTTTTAAAATCGGCTGGTGTTAAGATGGATTTAGAGAAAAAATGTCAATTTTTAAGAAAGTTTTAATCCTTTTTGGGGATTTTTTAATCCTCTATTTATCATTGGTTTTGATGCTCGTCGTGAGATACGGGCTGGAAGAACTGCGGATCCGCTTCGGGGACCACTTCCTGCCTTTCACGATAATAATCTTTTTGTGGCTCATTATTTTTTACTTAAGCGACTTTTATCACCAAAAAAACCTCAATCAAAAGAAAATATCCAAAGTCTTAGGTACAGCCGTAATTTTTTCATTGCTTGCTTCGGTAATTATCTTCTACCTCTTTGGAGAGTTTTTCAAACTGACGCCAAAAACCAATCTGCTTATCTTTGGTGGTGTTTTTTTCGCACTGGATCTCTTGTGGCGAGTTTTAATAGCTAAATTCTTTACCTCAGGAGCTCTAGGTATTGTAATTTTGGGCGATTCGCCACTCATCCTCGAGACCATAAACTACATAAAAGAAAATCCTCAAACGGGTTACAAAACCGTTCTCTGGCTAAAAGAAGCCAATCAAGAAAGCGTTCAAAAAATAGAACAAACGCTCAAAAACCGCGAGACCCAGGTAATTGTGGCAGTTCAGCGGTCCCTCACTAAAGAATTAATGGGGAAATTGATGGAATTCCTTTCCTTCGAAGCCAATTTTATAGATTTTGGGGATTTCTATGAAATGATATTCGAAAAGGTGCCCCTAGAAGAACTTGAAGAGAGCTGGTTCGTAAAAAATATCACCGCCCGCCGGCCGGTCTATGACCACATAAAAAGGTTTATTGATTTGGCTCTTTCTTTGTTGTTAGGAATCTTGTTCTTGCCGCTCTCGTTTTTAATAGCGCTCACTATAAAATTGAGCTCTCACGGACCAGTGATTTACTGGCAAAAAAGGGTCGGTAAAAACGGGAAAGTTATCACAATTCATAAATTCCGAACAATGACGCACGAAAACGTGGGACTATTATGGACCGAAGAGAATGACAATCGCGTAACCCAACTAGGGAAAATTCTCCGCTTCACGCATCTCGATGAAATCCCTCAACTTTGGAACATCATAAGGGGCGATATTTCATTTACCGGACCGCGGCCGGAAAGAACGGAACTCGCAAAAGAATTTGAAAAATTCCCCTATTACGACATGAGACACATTGTTAAACCCGGCCTCACTGGTTGGGCACAAATAAATTATAAAGCAAGCGCTTCTCTCGAAGAGGCTTACGAAAAATTACGTTATGATATTTTTTATGTCAAAAACAGATCTTTTTGGCTTGACATTAGAATTATTATAAAAACGATAAGATATTTATTCATGTTTTATGTTAAGTAAGGCAAAAAATATCTTTTTAGTAAACAGGAGCACCCGACAGACGGTAGCAAAAAATATCTTCTGGCTAACGGTCGGGCAAATTGGCACCCGTCTTATAAGAGCTTTTCTCATCGTTTACGCAGCCCGCATTCTTGGCGCTGCCGAATACGGTATTTTTTCTTATGTTATCGGCTTGGCGGGTTTTTTCTCGGTATTCTCCGATATCGGAATAAATCCGATTCTCACGAGAGAGGTGGCTAAAAAACCGCAGGAAGCTCAATCAATATTCGCAACAAGTTTCTGGATTAAAATAGTGCTGATTTTTTTTACGGCTCTCTTGATAATTTTTGTCGCTCCTTATTTTTCGAAGATAGAATCAGCAAAACCCCTTTTGATTTTCGCGGCAATTCTTACGATCTTCGATGGCATAAGGGAGTTTTCGATCGCTTTCTTCAGAGCCAGAGAAAAAATGGAGCTTGAGGCACTTATAACCACAGTTACAAACATCGCCATTACCATCTTCGGATTTGTAATTTTGAACTCCACACCAACCGCAAGCGCCTTAGCAATTACCTATGCCTTTGCTGCCGGTACCGGAACGATCATCGGAATTTTTATACTCCGAAAAGAATTCGGCGGACTCTTTAAATATTTTAAAAAAGAATTACTAAAGCCTATTTTAATTTCTGCTTGGCCCATTGCATTTATTTTTCTGATAGGCGTTTTTATGTTAAACGTGGACATTGTGATGCTTGGATTTCTCCGAACTGCCGAAGAGGTCGGTTTTTATTCTGCCGGCCAAAAAATAGTTCAGTTACTTTACGTTGTTTCGGCAGTTCTCGCCGCGAGTTTCTACCCGGTTTTTTCAAAACTAGTTGAAGAAAAAAACCACGAAAAAACAAGGCAACTTATGGAAAGAGGTACTACGATTTCGCTTCTCTTGGCCCTACCACTCGCCTTGGGAGGCATTGTTCTTGCTCCAGAGATTATTCAACTTCTCTATGGTAGTGAGTACGGACCGGCTGTTTTAGCTTTCCAAATTCTTCTCCTCACAATGATATCTAATTTTTTGGCGCCTCACCTTAGTAATTACATTATGGCATACGATAAACAAAAATTAGTACCGGCTATTGTTCTAATGGGTTCTATGGCAAATGTTATTTTTAATCTAATTTTAATCCGGCCATACGGACCCGCCGGAGCCGCAGCAGCAACCGTTATTGCTCAAATCATTTTCCAGGGCCTTCTTTGGTGTTGGTCGAAAAGAATAAATAACTTTTATACGCTACGCCATCTTAAAAAAATAATTCTTGCTACTTTTGTGATGGGCCTTGTAGCGGTTGCCCTTCAAGGAACTGGGGCTCATGTTCTTATAAACATCGCCATTTCAGCCTTGGCCTATTTCGCTACTCTTTTCCTTCTTAAGGAAAAAACCATTGTCGATGTTCAAAATTTTCTTTTGAGAAGAAGAGTGGATTCTCTTCAAGAATAAAAAACGCCAAAACGCGGATTTGCATTTCAAAATCTGGACACTTATCACGCTTTCTCTTTGGTTGCTTGTAGCAAGCGAGAAAATAGTATAATCTTAACGAAATCGTAAAAATTAAATTCGGAGACTATGAAAATCTTAGTAAATAAAAAATGGCGGAGTGGCTTTCTGGATTACCACAAAAATCCGAAAGAATACCGGATAAGAGTTTTGGGGTTTAAAAACTTAGGCAAGCTGGAGAATGTTTACCATACGCGACCGAAGAGTTTGCGCTTGCTTTTAAACTATTTTCCGGTAATGGGGCTAGGAGGAATGTTTAACAAGGTGTGGTCGCGCCTCCGCGAAGATTACCGCAACGAAAAATACATTTCTTGCGGTTTCGGGGAAATTATTGAGACTGCTAGCGATCAAACTTTTTCTGTCGGAGATGTAGTCGGATTTTTAGCGCCCTGGCATCCGGCTTTAGTAGAAAGAATTGTTTTGCCAGAAATATTGCTTTCTAAAGTTAATAAAGAAGATTTACCGAATGTGCCGCCACAGAAAATTTTGTACTCTCCCTTAACTGCAAAGGAAACGGCGGCAAATACTTGGTGGAAAAGTCTCCAGGCGTGGGGCATCTATTCAGGTAAAAAAATTCCAAGTGAATTGGGGCCTCAAATCTCTGAAGGAATAGGGTCGGAGATAAAAAATAATGACTGGAGCCACTCTCAACACTTCTCCATTGAAAAACCCTCATCCATTTCTGAAACAAAGGGTACAACGACAAGCTCTTCAAAGAAGACCGGCGTTCTTTTTGGCTTCGGAAACTACGCAAAAATAAATATCATTCCCTATACAAAAAAATTTATTGACATTCAAATCGTCCATGAAGTTGACCCTACTCAGATTTACTTCGCAACGAAAAGGAAAAAATGGGACACCTCTCCATTCCCTCGTAAAAGCGAAAAAGCAGACGTTTATTTCGTAGCAACATATAATCACTTCCATGCGCCTTTTGCCATTCACGCTTTAAATCAAGGCGCTTATGCGGTAATAGAAAAACCTGTCGTAAATGACTACCAAGAACTAAACGAACTAGAGACGGCTTTAAAAAAATCGGGCCCGCGTCTTTTTATCGGTTTCCAAAAACGTTATGGTCCTTTTAATAAATGGGCCTTAAAGGATTTGGGAGTAGTATACGGCGAACCGGTTTTTTATAACTCTATTGTTTATGAATTAAAACAGCCAGAATTTTTCTGGTACACATGGCCGGTTTCCCGCAGCACGTTTTTTGCTAACGCCTGTCACCAGATTGATCACTTTCTTTATTTGAATAACTTCAGCGCACCAAAGAACTTCGGCCTTCACGTTTTAGCAGACAACACTATTGTTGTTTGGATAGAATTGGAAAACGGCGCCACATTGACTTCAACGTTTAGCGAAAAGGGTAGTTCCCGAGTCGGACCCAAAGATATTGTTGAATTAAAAGTAACTGGAAAAATCGTCAGAATCACGGACGCTACTCATTATCTTTCTGAGGACAACCAACGAATTATAAGAAAACGGAAGGTTTTCAAACCAGTAAGTTATCGAGACATGTACCAAACTATTAGCCGAAAAATTGCTCATAACGAAGAGGGGGATTCCATCCATTCGATTATAACCACCGCAAAAATAATGCTTGACTTGGAAGAAAAACTGCAAGAGGCGAAAAACTGGGGCGACAGATACGATAGGGCGAAAAAAGAATTCTTAAAATATACCGAAGGAGAAATTAATTAATAATCTTTAAGGTTTTTTCAACGGTTTAAATCTTTTTATTGCGTTCTTTCCGTATTTTCATACCACAAAAAAAATTAATAATTCCGCTTAGCCACGCTATCGTCCTTAGCACAATAAAAATAGGCATAAAAATCCCAATGAATACTTTTTTATTCTTAAAGAAAAAATAAATCTCGTTAAATTGAAAAATATAAATTAAAACAGCAACAAATCCTACCACAGCTAAAAAATCTGGACGGAACAAAAGGACAACTAATGAAAAAATAAAGGCCAACCCCAGAGGTAATTCCAAAAAATAACGCAGACCAGAAATCCTATCTCCCGTCAACCGTTTTGGATGCTTTCTAACCAGCATTAATCTGGCCCATGCGCCATGCATTCGTTGTTTCATAAAACCTGTAAAGTTTTCTGGCCAAAAATGAAGGCAAAAAGTTTTCTTGGAGAGAATTAATTTATAACCAGTTGCTACGATTCTATAACTCACTTCGTTATCCTGGCCGTATCTGAACTCCGGATCGAATAAACCGATTTTATCCAAAACGGGTTTTCTATAGATAACGTTTGTTGTGCTAAGATGATCAACGGATTCATCTTTTATTTTTAATTGCCGATATTCCACGTTATATCCAGCTAAAGCGGCCCAAAGATTTTTAGGGTTCATCGTTTTTGTCAGGCCGGAAACAGCTGCGACTCCTTCGTTTCCAAAGTACGGTATTAATTTTGAAAGCCAATCTACATCAAGCGAAACGTCTCCATCAAGCACTGCGACAAAATCAGTATTTACCATTCTTAATCCCACATTCAAAGACTCGGCCACGCCCTGATTATTTTGGGAAATATATTTTATGTTTTTATATTTGTCCACGAATCCCTTTATTATTTCGGCCGAATTATCGATGCTTCCATCGTCTACGACGATTATTTCTTTAAATTCTCTTGGCTGAGACAGCAAAGATCCCAATGTCTTAGCAATCGTGTTTTGTTTGTTATAAACTGTAATAAGAGCGCTAATAGAGTTATTCATATTTTATTACCACTAGTGAGAATTTTTAGAGAGTACTTTTTTATATACCTCAATAACTCTTTCAGCGTATTTTTGAGGTGTGTATTCTTTGGAAGTTGCAAGGGCAAGTTTGCCCATCCTCTTCACTTCTTCCGGATTTTTGTAGAGAAAAAGGATCTGCTCGGCAAGGGCATCGGCACTTCTAATCGGCACGATAAAGCCCTCTTTACCCTCATGCAATATATCTGCTGCACCGACATTTTCTGTCACAATTACAGGCAGTGCCGCCCGCATTGCCTCAACCACAACCATTCCAAAGCCCTCATCAATCGAAGGAAGAACGAAAATACTTGCCTTGCCGTAGAGTTCGTCCATTTCCTTATCAGATAAACGCGAACTGATGATTTCTGTATTCGGTATTTGATAAAGATGGTCAAACTCGGGGGGGATTTCAGTCTTAACGATCAATTTTGCATTTTTGAGCTTTAATCTTTCCCAAGCTTTCAAAAGATAAAAGACTCCTTTCCGATAAAAATGGCCGGCAACACAGAGCACCGTAAATTGTTCGGGAAGAATTTTATTTTCTCTGAAATTTATATTTTTTTCGTTTGAGAGCGGTGTAAGCAGTAATTTAGATCGAGGAAACCCTTTTTTCACAAAACTTTCGAGCGAATAATTCGAAGGAACGACAATATAATCAGCAATTTCATATTCTCGTTTCATTCTTTCATAAACTTTATTTGAAGTTTTGAGTATTTTTTTATTAAGTAGGGTGGATTTCTCTTCACGCATAATCTCTTCCTGATCATCTATGTGGGGACAAGCTCTTTCAACTAAAGTAACGGCACCCATTTTTTTGGCTTTTTTGAGGGATCTTTCCGAGTAACCACTATATCCCGTAAACACCCAAGCACCCTCAGGTTTCTTAAGAATCAAAGAAGTTACGTCGTCAAAATACTCACTTGCTAGCTCTTCGATAGCACGAGAGTGAAGCCGCCGCCCTAGATACTTCAAGGCCCCAAGGGGCCACAAGCTCTTAATTTCTTCTCTTTTAATGTCGTAATCGCCAATCTTAAACCTCGGGTAGATAGTGTAAATTTTATCTAATACTCCGGCCTTGCTTAATCCCTCGCCCAAACGAAAGGCGTGGTTTTTCGCATGAGTTGCGATTGTTGATTTAATTTCTGCGGTTGTATTCATAAATTTATACCCATAAAAACTATTCTAATGTTCTCAAGAATTTAAGAGTAGAAACTCCAAGGCCTGAGAGTTTATTACAAACCATATTCCCCTTGTTTTTCTTTACCAACAGCCCTGCATTCAATAAACGTCGCAAATGATCAGATATTGTCTTGAAGTTAACGTTAAGTTCTTCAGAGACTTCAAAAACTGACAAATCTGGCTTTTCGGAAAGCAGGGCAAGAATCTCAATACGCCTATGATTTGAAAAACCTCGAACGATTTTTTCTAAAGAACGCGTCCTCAACATGTTTATAAATATAGCCAAAATGATTCCTTTACACAAATCATTCTTATGTTCTTGAGAACATAAGAATGATTTGCCACCAAGGGTTTTCTAACTTATAAAAGTTTCTGGTGCTTTAGGTCAATCCGAAACCCTTCCCACTCACCAACTACCCGAGCGAGTTCTTGCAAAAAATGAACATAAAAGAAAGAAAAGAAATTTTTAAAACTTCCTTCTGCATGACGCGATACTTTAAGCACGTGCAGGGATGCCGGAATAATTGTAAGAAACCGAATCGCGAATTTAATATCTTTTAAAATATTTTTGAGGAAAATCTTAAATAGAGGCTCTTCTAACATGAAATGTTGCGTTAGGGGAGCAAATCTTCCTCGCCCAGTGCGCGTATACCAAAAATCTTTAAAATTATCCGGTTGCGGGTGCAAAACAATAAGTGTTGGATCGTACACTTTTTTATATCTCCCTTCGGTTAATTTTTTTCCTAAAAGCCAGTCGCGGCAGAATCTTGCGGGGTAACTCGGCCCAAAGTTCCCAAGTTTCATTGCTAAATCTCGCCTCACCGAAAACGCCTCAGCATAATACATATCGGTTCGATTTGGTGGATGTTCAGCAATATGAAGCGCGCCTACAAAACGAGAAAAAACACTCTTTTTGTTCCATTCTGGCAATCTACAATCAACCAAAACCCAATCTGCCCCAGCTTCGTATTTTTCGGCCAATCTCTCTAAAAAATCTTTAGGTGGCCGGACGTCGGCATCCGCTTGAACGATTATATCCCCCGTTGCCGCCCCAATTCCAAGGTTAACTGCTTCGCAACAACCTTCTCTTTTTC
>CAYIWX010000006.1:14817-18469 GCA_964367305.1 uncultured Candidatus Saccharibacteria bacterium | reverse complement strand
TAGAGCGTTCCGTTCACATCGGAAAGGTCGGAAGTTCGATCCTTCCAAGGCGCACAGCATTTATTCGCAAAAAATACGGGTTAAAACCCGTTTTTTAATTTTTCTTTTAATTCTTCCAAAAATGGAATTTGAGCTGGATTAATCTTTTGTTTGGCCTCCTCAAGGCCGAAAAATCCTGCTTTGTCGATTTCAGGAAATTCTTTCTCTTCACCTGACCTGGGGGGCCACTCCATTTTAAAAGTCGCGCTTTTTATTTTTTCGGGGTCGCAGTTTCCATCAAAGCTCCACGCCTTAACGGTTTTTCCACCCTTTTGTTTTATCTGGGCAAGAGAAGTAAATTGTCCCTCTGGTTTGAATCCTGTTTCTTCAAAAAATTCTCTTTTAGCGGCCTCAAGTTCTTCTTCTCCGTCATTCACTTCACCTTTGGGAATTGACCAGATTCCTAAATCTTTATTTTTAGAGAAGGGGCCTCCCGGATGAACCAAAAGAAATTCAAGCTCGTTATTTTTTATTCGATACATTAGGAGCCCCGCGCTAATTTTTGCCATTTTTCTCTAAGAGCAAAGCGATTAGGTAGAAAAATGAGCATCCCGTTCTAATTTTGCCACGAATTCTTTGCTAAACTGTATTTTATAATTTGACCTTTTTATTCTTGTGCGATCTGCGGGGGCCGAATAGGCCCATCCCGTTGTGAGCGAAGCGGATCGCCTCGGCCTAACTCGCAAAATTTAGAGCGAGAGGCCATTCCATGATTATAGCAATTGGTTTAAAACTATGAGAAAATGAATTTTATGGATTTGGACGAGAAGGCTATAAATCTCCATAAAAAAAATAAGGGAAAAATCGAGATTCGGAGTAAGGTGCCGCTCGAAAGTGTTGATGACTTGTCTTTGGCTTATACGCCGGGGGTGGCCGCCGTGAGCCGTGAAATTTCTAAGAACAAAGAATTAGTTTATGACCTTACTTCAAAAGGGAATATGGTGGCGGTTGTGACTGACGGAAGTGCTGTTTTGGGTCTTGGAAATATTGGTCCAGAGGCGGCTCTCCCGGTTATGGAGGGGAAAGCAATTTTATTTAAAGAATTGGCTGACATTAATGCTTTTCCTATAGTCCTTAAAACCCAGGACGTAGAGGAGATCATAAGAACGGTTAGAAACATCGCGCCTGGTTTTGGAGCAATAAACTTCGAAGATATTTCTGCGCCTCGTTGCTTCGAAATCGAGGAGCGATTACAGGATTTGGGCATTCCCGTTTTTCATGACGACCAGCACGGTACGGCGATCGTGCTTTTAGCCGCGCTTATTAACGCCTCTAAAGTAGCGGGAAAAAATTTTGAGGACTTGAAGGTAGTAATAAGCGGAGCGGGAGCAGCAGGGACGGCGATTACCAAAATTCTTCAATGTTCCGGCATGGAAAAAAACGTTTGTATCCCGGTAAGGGACATTATAGTTTGCGATTCAAAAGGAATTATCTATAAAGATCGGCCCGGCTTGGGGAAGGTTAAAGAAAATTTAGCGGCAGTTACAAATAGAAATCAAATGAAAGGAACCTTGAAGGAAGCGATGGTCGGAGCAGATGTTTTTATCGGAGTTTCCTCCGGTGGACTCGTGACTAAAGAAATGATTTCTTCAATGAATGAAAAATCTATTGTTTTTGCGATGGCGAATCCTACCCCTGAAATTATGCCCGACGTTGCTAAAGCTGGCGGTGCTTTTATTATCGCAACCGGGCGGAGTGATTTTCCGAATCAAGTCAATAATGTTTTAGCTTTCCCCGGAGTTTTTAAAGGCGCACTAGAGGCTCGTGCGCGTCAAATTACTTCTCAAATGAAAATTGCGGCAGTTCGTGCCCTTTCGGAGATGGTTCAGAACCCAAAACCAGACAACATACTTCCCAAACCATTGGATAAAAAAGCAACCGAAGCGGTGGCCGAAGCCGTTAGAATTGCCGCCTCGAATGGGTCCTTCAGGGACCAAAGTTAAATGAGGGTCGGCAGTGATAATAGAAAGCCCCCGAAGCGGCGCGAAATTAAAATCGGGAGCGCCGTCTGGATTATTGAAAAGGAAAATTACGGGACCAATAAATATAAGCAAGGATTTGTTAGAGAAATTTTAAGTTCTACTGAATCTCACCCTCGGGGGATTAAGGTCCGCCTCGAAGATGGTTCAGTTGGCCGAGTTCAGTGGTTAATGTGAGTTTTTAGCGCGGGGACAAGTTGTTAATAACTAAGAGGCGGTTAAAAGTAAAAAGCCCATAAATAGACGAATTTTCGTTCCTTAACAAAAGTGGAGGAGCTTAGCTTTATTTTTTGTTTTGGTGGTTTAATATGAAATAGAAGTGGGGAGTTGTGGATAAGTATGGGGAAAAGTACCCATTTCTGGGGATAAGGGCTTTTTATAAATCGACATGTTTTTAGGAGAATACAAGCACACATTAGATGCAAAAGGACGGATGGCTATTCCGGCCAAGTTCCGTTCTAAGCTTGTCTCTGGAGCCATCATTACTCGAGGTTTAGACCGATGTCTATTTGTTTTTGATTCGAAAGAGTGGGAAAATTTGGCACAAAAATTAATCGCCCTCCCTCTGGCGCAAGCCAATTCAAGGGCTTTTGTTCGCTTGATGCTTTCAGGCGCTTCCGATGTTCAAATAGACGGTCAAGGAAGAATTTTGGTGCCGGATTATTTACGCGTGTATGCGGGACTAAAGAAACAGGCCATCGTCGCTGGCCTTTATAACCGGATTGAAATTTGGGACGAAGAAATTTGGAAACAATATAGATCGAAGACGGAAGCGGCTGGAGATGAAATTGCCGAAAGGTTGGGGGAGTTAGGAATATGACATCTCATATCCCCGTTCTTTTAAATGAAGTAATAAGTTTTTTAGACCCGAAGCCTGGAGAGTTCTTTATCGACGGAACTTTGAATGGCGGGGGACACGCTGCCGAAATATTCAGAAGAATTTCACCAGATGGTACTTTGTTGGGCGTAGATTGGGATCAATCGATGCTTGAAACAGCAAGGCAGAATATTTCGACAATTTCTAAATCCGAAAATCTAATTTCTAAATTAATTTTAGTAAATGACAATTTTAAAAACATGAAGACAATTTTGGAAAAAGAGAATTTAGGGAAAGCCGATGGGCTGATCTTAGATTTGGGATTTTCCAGCGAGCAGATCGAAAATTCGGGGAGGGGATTTTCTTTTCAAAAAGACGAACCGCTTCATATGACTTATGCCCGAGAAACCAAACCCGTTTATGAGTGGCTTCACGATCTCCGTGAATTGGAATTGGCAAAAATTATCAAAGATTTTAGCGGAGAAAGAAACGCCCCAAAAATTGCGAAAGCAATCAAAAAAAACTTGCCGATCCGAACGACCGGTAAACTTGCCCGACTAATCAGAGAAACTGTGCCTAAAAATTATGAACGAGGCAGGTTAGATCCGGCAACCCGAACTTTTCAGGCGCTCCGTATTTTCGCGAATCATGAGTTGGAAAACCTGAAGATTGTCTTGAGCGATCTTATGCAGATTTTAAATCCTGGGGGCAGGGTCACTGTAATTTCTTTCCACTCTCTTGAAGATAGAATTGCAAAACAATCGTTCCGTTCTTATGAACTCGAAGGAAAAATCGAGATTTTGACCAAAAAACCGAT
>CAYIWX010000006.1:11558-14717 GCA_964367305.1 uncultured Candidatus Saccharibacteria bacterium | reverse complement strand
CTAAGTTTTATTTTGTGGTTTTTTGTTCTTATTTTAGTCGGAGGATCATTTTATATTTTTGAATATAATGATTTTGTCGGAAATCGAGAATCGTTAAAAAGGATAAAAAATTCGATAGCCGAATTGCAGGTCGAAAACGCCGAATTTAGAAATAAATTTTATGAGATTGTAGATGGGCCACGCCTTGAACATTTCGCTAAAGAAAGGGGCCTTGTCCTTGATAAAAAACCTGATTATTTAAGCACAAATCGATGGCTTTCAGATTCTTCACATTAATTTTGATTTTTGCGACCCTTTTTGGCTTGCTCGGCCTAAATCTTTATAGATTACAAGTAAAAAAAACTGATTATTATGTTGAGCGAGCACTCGCAAGAGATGGAGTAGCCGAGGCGCAAATTCGCCGAGGCCAAATTTTTTTTACTGATAAACACGGATCAGCCATACCAATTGCTTTAAATAGAGATTACCCCTTTGTTTATGCTGTCCCAAAAGAGATTGAAGATCCAGGGGTTGCAGCTCGGATTTTGGCTCCCCTGGTTAATGAAGGCGATGAGAGGCTTGAGAAAGATTTTAGCAACAAGAACAATCTTTACAGATTATTGATTGACAAAGCGAGCGTTAATCAAGTTTCCGAGATTAAAAACTCGAATTTAAAAGGCGTCTATTCAGCAAAAAAGCTATATCGTTTTTATCCTTACGGTAGTTTAGCTTCTCACCTTCTTGGGTTTGTTGGCGTGAATGATGAAAATATTTTTCCGACAGGTCTTTATGGAGTCGAAAAAATTTATAATGGCGATCTTTTCGATGGGAAAGATTTAAATCTTACGATTGATCGCAATCTTCAGGCTCAATCCGAAGAAATTTTAAAATCCTTAGTCGAAAAATTTGGCGCTTCAGGAGGGACGATTATTATTGAAGATCCTAAAACCGGAAAAATTCTGACTCTAGCTAATGTTCCAGACTTCGATCCTAGCGAATACAGTAAATCCCCAGTTAATAATTTTTTAAATCCGGCAGTTAGTTTTGTTTACGAACCAGGTTCTGTTTTTAAGCCCATCACGATGGCAGCCGGTATCGATTCGCAAAGTTTCACTTCGGGTACGACATTTTACGATTCGGGAAGCGTTACTCTAAACGGCAAAACCATTAATAATTGGAACAAAAAAGTTTACGGTAAAGTTACGATGACGAATGTTATTGAGCAGTCAATAAACACCGGTGCTGTTTTTGCCGAAAGACTCATTGGCAACGAAAAATTTTTGAATTATTTGAAGAATTTCGGTCTCGGAGAGAATAGCCAGATAGATTTACCCGATGAAGTTTTTGGGAGCTTAAGAAATTTAGAAAAAAAACGAGTGGAAGCAATTGATTTTGCGACTGCTTCTTTTGGCCAAGGAACGGCAGTGACTCCTATCCAGATGGTTAATGCCTTTTCTGTGTTAGCGAACGGAGGTCTTTTGATGCGGCCTTACATCAATAACAATTTAAAGCCGTATGTTTTAAGAAGGGTGATAAGCGTTGAGGCGGCGCGGCAAGTGACAGAGATGATGAAAAGCGCCGTCCTAAAAGCTCAAGTGGCGAGTATTCCCGGTTACCAAATTGCGGGAAAAACCGGTACGGCCCAAGTTCCTGATTTTAAACAGGGCGGTTACACCGACGAACTTATCCACACTTATATCGGATTTGCTCCGACAAGCGATCCCCATTTCGTCATTTTAATTAAGTTGGACAAGCCCCAGGCTGATTTGGCGGGGGGGACGGTTGTGCCTGCATTTAAAGAGTTGGCCCAATTCGTTTTAAATTACTATAATATTGCACCGGACCGATTAAACGAGAATTTAGAATCTAGAAAATAGAATCTAGAAATATTATGAAACAATTTTTTTTGAAAATTTTGGCTTGGAAATTGAAGACGCTTGCGAAGTTAACGCTTCGAAAATACAAACCCGGCATTATCGGAATTACAGGAAATGTCGGTAAAACTTCAACCAAAGAAGCGGCGGGCATTGTTCTATCTGAAATTAGGAGAGTTCGGGCTGATTCAAAAAATTTCAATAACGAACTGGGTTTACCGCTTGTAATTTTGAGCGATTCAAAATCGACTGAAGGATTATTTTTTTGGCCAAAAGCTCTGTTGAGGGGGTTCCTGCAGTTGATCTTTAAAAACCCCGATTATCCAGAACTTTTAATTTTGGAATATGGCGTCGATCGACCGGGAGATATGAATTATCTTTTAGATATTGCGAGGCCCTCGATCGGTATTGTAACAGCGATCGGAAATATTCCCGTTCATGTAGAATTTTTTGCGGGTCCCGAAGGACTGGCGCGGGAAAAAGAAAAATTAATAAATAATTTACCCTCAACCGGTTTTGCTATCTTGAACGCGGATGACCCGATGGTCTTAGAAATGAAAGACCAGACCAGGGCTCACGTGATAACTTTCGGCTTTTCGGAGGACGCCGATGTGAGAATCTCCAACTTCGAAGAGAATTTTGACGGTGGATTGGGTGGGGTTCAGTTCAAACTGAACTATGGCGGAAGTTTCATCCCCGTAAAATTAAACGATGGTTTTGGTAAAACCCCAGCTTATGCTGCCTCCGTTGCCGCAGTCCTAGGTTTGATTTTTGGAATGAACCTCGTTAAGATTTCTGAAGCTTTAGTTAATTACAGATCGCCTGCTGGCCGGCTCACGTTAATTAAGGGAATAAAACAAAGTAATATTATCGATGATACCTATAATGCATCGCCGCTTGCGATGCGCGAAGCACTAGAGACCCTTAAAAGGCTGAAGGCCAAAAGGAAAATAGCGGTTTTTGGAGACATGCTTGAAATCGGCAAGTATACGATGCAAGCCCACGAAGAAATCGGTCACTTTGCCTCGAAAGTAATTGATATTTTGATTACAGTCGGTACCCGGGCGAAATTTATCGCCGAAGGTGCCGCCAAGTTCGGAATGTCCAAAAAATCTATTTTCCAATTCGATGATGTGAATAAAGCAGGGATTTTTCTTCAGGACAAAATCCAAAAAGGAGACCTAATCTTAATTAAAGGTTCGCAGGGGGTTAGGATGGAAAAAATTGTAGAAGAAGTAATGGCCGAACCGCAAAGAGCAGAAGAATTATTAGTTCGCCAAACCCCCGTTTGGAAAAAAAGAAAAGG
>CAYIWX010000006.1:4778-11458 GCA_964367305.1 uncultured Candidatus Saccharibacteria bacterium | reverse complement strand
TTTGGCGACAAGTTTGATGTTTGGGCGATTTGGATTACCGGTTTTTTGCTCGGTATTTTGAACATAATTTTGAGCAATACTTTTTTCTACCGCGAACGGGTATTGTCCTACCTATTTATCGCAGTGAATTTACTTATTTCAATCCTTATTTTGGTAGTTTCGGGAGTGATAGTTTCAGTGAATTAAGTAGAATAAACAGTCTTTATTTGCTAGATTTATAGTTATGGAGGTTTTTTTAGTTGTTATTTCAACGATTGTGGTCGTGGGTTTTGGTTTTGTTTTTTGGTTTTTAAATAAGAGTCGAGGATCGTCAAAAGATAATCAGGCGATGCTAATGCTTCAGAACCAGCTAAATGAGGTTACCCGCACACTTGATACGAAATTAGGCGAATCAACCAAGGCAATCCAGCGGCAATTCGGAGAGAGCGCAAAAATAATCCGCGACGTTACGGAGCGGCTTGTAAAACTTGATGAAACCAATAAACAAGTTGTTAATTTTGCGGATCAATTGAAAAACCTGCAGGATATTTTAAAGAACCCGAAGCAACGTGGGATCTTGGGTGAGTATTACTTAGAAACCGTTTTAAAAAACGTTTTGCCTCCCGGAACTTACCAAATGCAATACGAATTTAAAGATGGCACCATAGTTGATGCCGCAATTTTTATTAAAGATCGCATTGTCCCCATTGATTCGAAATTCAGTTTGGAAAATTACAATCGTTTGCTTGAAGCAAGGGACGATGCCGAAAAAAAGCGGTTAGAAGAAGCCTTGAGGAACGACCTCAAAAATCGCATTGATGAAACATCGAAGTATATAAAACCAGGTGAGGGCACGATGGATTTCGCTTTCATGTTTATTCCGGCTGAAGCCGTTTATTACGACCTTCTTGTAAATAAAGTTGGATCAGTGAATGCGCGAGATTTGATCGAATATGCGATCGTCGACAAAAAAGTCATCATTGTTTCACCAACATCATTCCTTGCTTATCTTCAAACGGTTTTGCAAGGGCTTCGTGCGCTTCAGATCGAGGAATCTGCAAAAGAAATTAGAAAGAGAGTTGAAGAATTGGGGCGGCACTTGGGAAGCTATGAAACCTATATGAAAAAATTAGGCACTCACTTGGGGACGACCGTTAATATGTATAACAGCGCTTACAAAGAATTGGGCAAGATCGATAAGGATGTTTTGCGAATCACAGGTGAAGCGGTAGAGATGGAACCGGTGGCCCTCGATACCCCAGCGAATCTCACTGAAGAATAATGGAAGATCCCAAAGAAAAAGAAACCGTTCTCGAAAAGAAACGGAGGAAGTTTTTAAAATATCGGTTTCTTTTCCGACTTATCCCTTTTTTGGATTTCGTGATTGTAGCGGGTTCTCTTGCGCTCGGCTCCGAAGGCCCCCCTTTCGGGGGCAATGTCCACAAAGATTCCGATTTCGATGTGATTGTTGGTGCAAAAAGCGGAAGAATTTTTACGGTAAGGGCATTTTGTGTTTTTGTTTTTGGGGTTTTAGGGTTGAGACGCAAGGGGATAGACCATAAATTAAGTTCAAGTGACAAGATTTGCTTCAATCATTTTGTAACTTCAAAGTCTTACCGTCTTTCTCTGCCTTATAACGATTATTGGATTAAGCTTTATCAAAATCTCGAGCCAATTTACGGTAAGGAAGAAGCGGTTCGGGATTTTTTTGGAGCAAACAATTGGGCTCCGCGGACAAAAATTTTTAATCAAAAATATTGGGAGAGAGAAAATTTCAGTTTCGTGAAAAGATTCCTTGAATTTTTATTGATTGGGCCAATAGGAAATTTTTTTGAGAATTTCACCAAGAAAATCCAAATTTTAGCGATTAAAAACGGGATAGAAGGAGGCACCTTGGGACACAACCCTCGCATTCGTTACGACGACGAAGAACTAGAATTCCACCCGGATACTCAGAGAATAGAAGACTTTCTTCAAAAAGATTCACTTTAGTTCCTGCCTATTTTCGCACATCCTCACTTTGTCCACATATGTGGACAAAGTGAGGATGTGGTTTACTTGGCTTTTTTGGGAAAAAGTTTTAACTTTAGAAAAGCCGCTTTATAAAAATCGAGGAGTAGTTTTTGGCCAAACCTCAGGATTCCGAAAGCTTGGTTGCCGAGTGCCTTTCTAGCCATGCTAAGGAAACGAGATTTGTCCAAGTCAGAACGTTGCCTAATACTCTGGCGTCACTTATCGATTCCTCCGGCATAGATTTTGTAATTGCTTATAACCCACTATCCCTTCATGCGGATTGGCAAATTAAAACTTCAGCGAATGGCACAACAAAAGCGATAGTTATGCCTTTGCGAGAAACTCTTCCCGAAAAATTGCTAGAAGGTCTCTCCGATAAAATGAGAAGAAAGGTTTTGCGGGATATAATCCGCCACGAAAGACGGCACCCTCGTTGTTTCCTGTTCGTTAGCAGGATCAGTAAAGCAAAAACAAAAGAAGAGATCTTGGGCGAAATTTGGAAAGAATTAGTAAGGGCTTATGAAACCATAAAGAGCCGACAAAGATAAAGAAGCTTGCATTTATAGAAAAGTATGCTATAATGCTTTTAAGTGAGTGTGAGAGCATTTGATAGGTTTTTATCTTTTTAAGGTATTTATACTAAGAATGCCCCTCTGATCCACCCCGCTTGCGGGGTGGTTTTGTTTTATTTATCCTTATTTTGGGCGGATAGGAGCGCACTCACTCACTAAAAATAAAAAAATGGAGGTCACCACTATCCGCTCTCTCCCCAGTTTATTTAGATAAACTGGGGAGAGATGACCATCCCTTCACTTGCGATGAGCCAAGTCGAACCATGCCGGTATTTTCAAAAATTTTTGGAGATCGCATACTAAAACGCCTCAAAGGCGTTATTTCGTCTGTAAACGAATTAGAAGAAGGCTTAAAAATAAAAAGCGATGAAGACTTAAAAAAAGAGTCTCTCGAGCTGAAAGCAAAGATTAAAAACGGGGAGAATTTAGAAAATGCTTTGCCGAAAGCTTTTGCTTTGGTTCGGGAATCTGCCCGAAGGAAATTAGGCCAGCGTCATTTTGATGCTCAGCTTGTTGGCGGAGCAGTGCTTCACGAAGGGAAAATTGCCGAAATGTTGACCGGTGAAGGAAAAACGCTTGCAGCAACCCTTCCGGCATATCTGAACGCTTTAGCTGGGAAAGGAGTTCATGTGGTGACGGTGAACGATTATTTAGCAAAAAGAGACGCTGTTTGGATGGGTCAGATTTATCAGTGCTTGGGATTGAGTGTTGCCTGTCTTATTCATGATTCGGCTTTAATTTATGATCCAACCCATACTAGGGAAAAATTCCAAAACCCAAACTCCAAATCACAAATAAATTCCAATAACCAAAATTCAAATGACAAAAACGACCTTGATAGGCAAAGAGATGTCTTAGGCAGTTTTAAAGTTTTTGAAGAATTTTTAAGGCCGATTACGAGAAAAGAAGCTTACGAGGCGGATATCACTTACGGCACAAACCATGAATTTGGATTCGATTTTTTGAGGGACAACTTAAGAGTAAGACCCAGTGATAGAGTGCAAAAGAGTCATTATTTCGCGATCATTGACGAAGTTGATAGCATTCTCGTCGATGAAGCGCGGACGCCTTTGATCATTGCCGCTCCGGACATGGAATCAAGCAATTTTTACAAAACTTTCGCAAAAGTTGTCGAGCGTTTATCGCCCGAAGAGGACTATATTGTGAATGAAAAAGATAAGTTCGTGAATATCACGGAAACCGGTATTGAGAAAGTTGAAAAAATGGTGGGTGTGAAAAATATATTTGCACCGGAAAATGCCAGGCTTGTGCATTTTATGCAGGAGAGCTTGAAAGCAAGGGCACTATTTAAGCGGGATAAGGATTATGTTTTAAGAAACAACGAAATAATCATTGTTGATGAGTTTACCGGCCGGATGCTTCTAGGCAGGCGTTATTCGGGGGGGCTTCATCAGGCGATCGAAGCAAAAGAAGGGATTCAGGTGAAGGAGGAAAATCGCACTTATGCTCAGATCACGATCCAGAATTATTTCCGGCTCTATAAAAAGATCGCTGGGATGACGGGTACAGCCCAAACTTCTGCCGAAGAATTCCATAAGGTTTATAACTTGGAAGTTATCTCAATTCCGCCAAATAGGCCAATGGTGAGGAAGGATTCTTCTGATTTGATCTACAAAAGCAAGAAAGCAAAATACGATGCGGTTGTGGAAGAGGTGAAAGCACGGCACAAATCCGGCCAGCCGGTTCTTTTGGGTACCACCTCCATTAGCAATAACGAGATCATTTCTGATCTCTTAAAATCCGCCGGTGTTCCCCACGAAATTTTGAATGCGAAGAATCACGAAAGGGAAGGTGAAATTATCGCTCAAGCTGGGAAATTAGGAGCAGTTACGGTTGCGACCAATATGGCTGGCCGGGGAGTAGATATTGTTCTTGGAGGGAATCCTTTAAATCCGGAAGAAGCCGAAAAAGTAAAAAAATTGGGCGGTCTTTGTGTTGTTGGTACCGAGCGGCATGAGTCAAGGCGGATCGATAACCAATTAAGGGGCCGGTCTGGCAGGCAGGGTGATCCGGGTGGAAGCCGATTTTTCTTGTCGCTTGAGGACGACCTCTTGCGGATTTTCGGCGGGGATAAACTCAAAAATTTAATGCAGACTTTGAAATTCCCCGAAGACATGCCGATAGAGTCAAGATTCGTTTCAAAAGCGGTGAATCAGGCCCAATCAAGGGTTGAGGGTTTGAATTTGGATTTGCGGAAGCATTTACTCGAGTATGATGATGTTTTAAACAAACAACGAAGTGCGATTTATAAAAAACGCTCGGAATTTATTGATGCAGGCGAAAAAAATGAAATTCGTCCAATTCTTTTTGAGATACTGAATAAATTCGGGGAAATTCAAGAGATAAAGGATAAAATCGGGAAATTGCCGGAGGTGTTTGAATCGCAAAGAAGCGCCTTGATTGGTGAGCATTTTGTAAGAATCCTTGATACTTTATGGGTGAATCATTTGGAGAATTTAGAAGCGCTTCGGGAATCGGTAAATATCCGGGCTTATGGACAGCACGAACCGCTTGTGGAATATCGGCGGGAAGCCCATATTTTGTATCAAGATTTAAGTAAAAACTTTGAAGAATTGGTTTCAAAAACAGTTTGGCCGATGCTAGAAATAGATTTAGCGAAAATCAGACAAGTTCAGGACGTGAAGAGAGTGGAACCCCCGCCCGAAGCAAAAAATATAGGCAGAAACGATCCTTGTTGGTGCGGAGTGAAACATCCGGACGGACGTCCTATTAAATACAAACATTGCCATGGAAAGAATATTTGAAATTATGCCTAGACGAGCGGAGTCCCGCCGAAGCTTTAGCGAAGGCGGATGGCTCGGGCAAAAAGTATAAGAGATGTCACGGGGTATGAGGAACAAAAATATGGGTGAAATTAATGCAGTTGTTGTTCTAGGCGGTGGAATTTCTGCAAACGGCTTATTATCACCTGCGACGCTGGCAAGATTGGATCGTTTACTGAAAGATAGAACAATCTTGCAATCGATACCAGTAATATTGAGTGGTCGTTGGAGTGGATTTATGGAAGTTGAACCGAATACCACAGAGGCGGAAGAAATGAAAAAATATTTAGTTGAACGAGGGGTCGATGCACAGCAAATTATTCTGGAGACAGAATCACTCGACACGATTAGCAATGCAGTTTTTGTAAGAATGATAATCGAGAGGCATCGTGATTGGAAAAAAATATTGCTGATAACTTCCGATTGGCATATGAAACGGGCGCTATGGATTTTTCAGCAAGTTTTAGGGGGAAATTACCAAGTTGTGCCGTTGTCAGTAATATCAAGCAAAGTGAAAAAAGGACCGCGAGAAAATTATGAAAAATACCTGCTCAATGTTGCAAAAAAGTTCTTGAAAGATATTCGAGGCAACAGTAAAGAGTTGATTCAATTGTTAAGGACTGAACACCCATTCTATTCCAAAAGCGAAAGAGCGCAAAAGTTACTGAAAGAAATAGCGGCAGAAAAAGAAAAACTATCCCCATAACATTTTCTATATTTAAGCAAATCTGATGGTATCACATGCAGAAAAACTGCTTAAAGTAAGGAGAAGTCCCCGCGTGGCAGTATCAAAAGTGTAAAAGTGTCATGGGAAGTGAAGCACTAAAATTTAAGAGCGATAAGTTCAGAAAATCGCGGGGCGGACATTCCCGATGGCTTATGATTTCGTGTGCAAGATGTAAAGCGACACTGTTTTCGTATCAAAAAGATGGGTCCGGTATACTGAAGAGATTATACTTGGATCGAATTACTGGCCAAGCAAGAACAAGCTGTGGGAAATGTAAAACCGCTATCGGAATTCGAACCATCTATAAAAAGGAAAACCGTCCAGTCATCCGATTATTCGCGGGAGCGATTAAAAAGCAAGTAATTAGTGCAGATAAAGCTAAAAAATTTGTGCGGGCTAGTCAATAAAGAATAAAAGTGCCACGGGGAGTGTAGGAATAAGTTGCATTATACATAAGTTTGATTAAGAATAAAAATTACTGTAACCTTTAATCAGAACAAATTAGCAAAGGAGATGTTTAGTGAAAATATTTCTCATTTCGCCCGTGCGGGGGATTGATGAGGCTAGAAGAGCGAGAATTGCAGA
>CAYIWX010000006.1:0-4678 GCA_964367305.1 uncultured Candidatus Saccharibacteria bacterium | reverse complement strand
TCCTCAATCTTGTATCATATGATACAAGATTGAGGACATATAATGACATATTGCATTTCATACCATTTGGATTCTATAATTAAAAATTATTATGCCGAAACCAAAGAAACAAATAATTGTAACAGTATCGGGGGGTTTTGATCCACCTCACATTGGCCACGTACGGATGTTTCGGGAAGCTAAAAAGTTAGGGGACAAACTAGTCGTTATTTTAAATAACGATAATTGGCTCAAAAAGAAAAAAGGATTTGTTTTTATGCCACAACACGAGAGAAGAGAGCTGATGGAAGCCTTCGCTTCGGTTGATAAGGTGATTCTTACGCGTCACCGGCCGGACTCCGAGGACATGAGCGTTTGCGCTGAACTTGCGTATTTAAAGCCTGACATTTTTGCGAATGGTGGCGACCGGAAACTTAATAACATCCCGGAGGTGGCAGTGTGCGATAAGATCGGCTGCAGAATGATTTTTAATATCGGGAAAGGCGGCAAAGTTCAATCCAGTTCTTGGCTTTTAAAAAGACATTTAGATTCTAATCTAAACTCAAAAAAAACAAATTAATTTTTCGAATTTGCTTCATTAGATGTTTTTATTGTATCTTTATGTACAGTTATTTAAGCTATTTTAGAAAGGTATGAAAATGACTGAAACGTCAAAAAGCATTCGTCTTGCTGATAGAGGATGGCCATATCGTTACCGGCTTATTGTTCGACCAAACCTTGCTGATTTTACTTTTATTACAGACGAGATTGCTTTTTTTGACCTGAAAGAGTCTACGACAGAAATTACACTTCACGCTGATGAACTGGAAGTAGATAGGGCTTCTTATATTCAAAATGGCGAAGAAATAAATTCCCAAGGTATCGCTTATGATGACAAAGCGCAGACTGTTACTTTTTCTTTTGTTCGGGAATTGCCCTCGGGAAGAGGGGAATTGCGCCTCAAATTTAAAGGAGTCTTGAATGACAAGATGAGGGGATTTTACCGGAGCACTTATAAGCAAGCCGGAAAGACTTGTTACCTTGCGACAACTCAATTCGAGGCAACGGATGCAAGACGAGCATTTCTTTGTATTGATGAGCCGGCGGCAAAAGCCATATTCGACATAACTATCATTGTACCGGAGGGTTGCACCGCCATTTCGAATACTATTCCCGAGGTGGTAAAGGAGCACGAACCAGGTTTCAAAATAATTAAGTTTGCACCGACTCCGAAAATGTCGACTTATCTTGTGGCTTTTATTGTCGGTGATCTTGAATTCATTGAGGATAAAACCGAAGAAGGAATTTTGGTAAGGGTTTTTACGACCCCTGGGAAAAAAGAACAAGCGAGATTTGCGCTTGATGTTGCAAAACGAGTCGTTTCTTTTTACAACAATTACTTCGGTATCCCATATCCCTTGCCGGTGCTTGATCTTATAGCGATACCTGATTTTGCTTCTGGTGCAATGGAAAACTGGGGAGCAATTACTTACCGCGAGTCGGCAATTTTAGTTGATCCGGAACATTCTTCTTTGGGTAATAAACAATGGGTTGCGATTGTAATTGCTCATGAGATTGCCCATCAGTGGTTTGGCAATTTGGTGACAATGGAGTGGTGGACTCATTTATGGCTTAACGAAGGTTTCGCTTCTTACGTGGAATATTTGGCCGTAGACCATCTTTTCCCGGAATGGGATATGTGGACTCAATTCACACATAGTGATTTGGGCGATGCACTGGAACTCGATGCCCTGAAGAATACTCATCCCATTGAAGTAGATGTTCATCACCCTCACGAAATCGAAGAAGTCTTTGACAGGATTAGTTATTCAAAAGGTGCGAGCATTATTCGGATGCTTGCCGAATATTTGGGCGAAGATGTTTTTCGTGATGGTTTGCGCCATTACCTTCAAAAACATTCTTATGCTAATGCTACAACCGAAGATCTCTGGCTTGCCCTCGAGCATGTTTCGGGTAAGCCAGTTAGAGATATTATGCGGGCGTGGACTAGTAAGCCGGGTTATCCATTGATTACCGTTACCGAGGAAGGGGACGGAATCAAACTCCATCAATCGCGATTCTTTACTAGTGCCATTTCAAGAAGAGAAACCGAAGATAAAACCGTTTGGTATGTTCCAATAAGCATTATGGAGAATGGTTCAAGAGAAACGAATCTTATTATGGACGGATCGGTTACTTCGCTCAAAAACGTACAGGCTGAAGGATGGGTGAAATTAAACGTCGGTGAAACAGGACCATTTAGGGTTCATTATCCCAAACGGATGCTTCAAGCGCTTCGGGGACCGATTGTGAATAAGGCAATTGGACCGCGTGATCGTCTGGGTATTGTAAGAGATACTTTCGCGCTTGCAGAATCGTGCCAACTTTCAACAATAGAGGCGCTTGAGCTTGCAAAGGCTTATGTCGAGGAAGACGATTATTCGGTTTGGGTCGAACTTGCCGGGGATTTAGGCAATCTGGCGTCGCTTATTGCCCACGAGCCGTTCCGTGGAAATTTCGATAATTTTGGAAAGACCATCTTTAGAACGATTGCCGGAAAATTAGGTTGGACTGTTAAAGAGGGCGAGCGGCACACAGATACGCTTCTTCGGAGCCTCGCCCTTTACAATCTTGGTGCATACGGTAACAAAGAAATATTAGAGAAAGCCAAAGAAATGTTCAGAATGATGGTCGAGAGCAAAACCCCTATTCATCCGGACCTTCGTGAAACAGTTTATAGTTTGGTTGCAAGAAATGGAGGTTTAGCCGAATACGAAATGTTCTTGAAGTTGCATTCGGAGGCCGAACTTCAGGAAGAAAAAAACAGAATCGAGGAGGCGGTTGCCGGTTTTCGAGACGAGGAACTTATCAAGCGTGCACTCGAATTCTCTATTTCTCCTGCGGTGCGGCCGCAAGACACAACGTTCCTTATTGGGAGAGTTTTTAGGAATTCGGGTTTTAGACATCTTGCGTGGGAATTTATTAAATCCGATTGGACCCTTCTCTACGGAAGATTTAGCAAAGAAAGCGGGAGTGGCAATCTTTTATCCAGACTCATCGGGTTTATGGATGGATTTGCAACTTACGCAATGGCAGACGAGATTGAAAGATTTTTTAGGGAACATCCGGTTCCGGAAGCCTTAAGAACCATCGAACAAGTACTTGAAAAGATTCGGGCTCGGGCTTACTGGTTCGAGCGGGAAAAATTCGATATCCAGAAGTGGTTTGACAAGTATCGAGCGAACCCCGTTAGATAAACCCTATCTAATAGGTTTTTTTAATTTAAAAAAAGAAGTTATATTGATTTATATGCGCAAACTTTTGACTCTTTGTTTGGTCCACAATCATCCTCAAATCCTTTTAGGCATGAAAAAGAGGGGTTTTGGCGCCGGTCGTTGGAATGGGTTTGGCGGAAAAGTAGAAGAAGGAGAAGAAATTCATGATGCCGCGAAGAGAGAATTGGTAGAAGAAGCCGGCATCGACGTAAAAGACGTCAGGCGTGTCGGTGTTTTAGATTTTTCCTGGGTGGAGAAACCGGAGGATATATTGGAAGTTCACGTCTTCCGCGGCAAGGATTTTACGGGGGAACCCAAAGAAAGCGAGGAAATGAAGCCGCAGTGGTTTGACATAAGCGAAATACCATATGGGGAAATGTGGCCAGATGACAAGCATTGGCTTCCGCTTTTTCTTGCCGGAAAAAATTTCAGAGGCAAATTCTTGTTTGGCGAAGAGGATAAAATTTTGGAATATTCATTGAGCGAAGTTAAAGAAGCGCAATGAGGAATTATTCAAAAATTGGCAACAAACCCGGAAAACCTGCATATCGAACACAAGCAACTTTTCGTTATCGTCAATATCTTAAAGTTAAAAAATTCAAAACCAAGAAGAAAATTTAGACGAAGTTGATCCATCAGTACTATCGCGTTTTCCAATTATATTGCTAGTCTAATTCGTACGAATGGTAGAATATGTAAAAACATGGATAAATTAAAATTCAATTGGTTTACAAAGTTGATTCTAAAACTATCACCGCGTTTAGGTTTTTTCCATCTAGCTAAAAAATTAAGGATTGAGAATCCGCTATTTGAAAAAGCCCATGAACTTTTTTCCCGGGTTGATCGTATAGATCTTTTACCATTAAAATCAGGTCATCGCGGTTTTATAATGGTTCTTAACAAAAAAACTGCACTTTATTTTTATCAGGATGGGGATCGTTTTGTTTATGACGGATTTGAGATGGGTGAGTATGAAAAAGGGGACATTACTATTTTCGATAATTTGAGAAGTCTTTAGGTTGGAAGCATTTGTTTTTAACCAGTCATATTCGTACGAATAAGTAGAATGATTTACAGAAAAATAATATAATATTTTCATGAGAGAATTAGAAAAATTATTAAAAACCCTAGCCAACAAACGTCGGTTATTGATTTTAAAGTATTTAAAGGAAAACAAAAAAGCTTCGGTGGGAGAAATTGCTGGGGCAATTAACTTATCTTTCCGGTCGACGTCTAAGCATTTGGCTATTTTGTCAGCTGCCGATGTTGTTAATAGGGATCAGCAAGGTTTACAAATTTTTTACAGTCTTAATGATATTCAGAAACAGCCAGTTAAATTCATCCTTGGTAATCTTATTTAATATTTTTTAATATCTTGGTCTAATTCGTACGAATAAGCGAATAATTAAAAAATAATCGTATTT
>CAYIWX010000005.1:8992-20647 GCA_964367305.1 uncultured Candidatus Saccharibacteria bacterium | reverse complement strand
AAGTGAGGCAGATTGCAAGTTTGGTGCTTGCAAAAAGAGCGGAGTTGGGGATAAGAGTGAGGCAACCACTCGCTTCGCTCAAAATCCGAAATTCAAAATCCGAAATCCGAAAGAACAAGGAGTTGCTAAATATTTTAAAAGATGAAGTGAATGTGAAAAACATTGTTTTCGATCCAAAATTAAAAGAAGAATTTGAGCTTGATTCGAAAATAACCCACAAACTTAGAGAAGAAGGCTGGTTCCGCGAATTTGTGCGGATGGTTCAAGGGTTACGACAAGACGCAAAATTAGAACCAAAAGACGCGATCGTTCTTTTGGTTCAGACGCCCGAAGAACTTAATTTTGTTTTAAAGAAAAACGAGACAATTTTAAAGAAAGAAATAAACGCAAAGAATATTGAATACGGCCGCAGTGACAAGTTTACGGTTGAACTCGAAACAAAGTTAGATAATTGGCCGATTTGGGTTGGACTTAGGAAATTGACTTAGCGACTGCGAAATGTTATTATCTGCAAAGCTCTAAACACTCGTAGGAGTCAAATAATGTGGCGGTGGTTCTGGCTCACGAGCTGGTTTTTATTACTCGTTTGGGTAATGTCTCTTTTGTGGTATTTGGGGTGGGCGACGCCTATACACGGGATTCCCGCCATCGTTTTCTCTATCGGTGGGCTCGTGATTGCTACGGGATGGCTTCTTAATGCGGTGGTAATTTCTTTTAACGGCTACAGAATGCCGGCCAAGGACACTGATTCATTAGAAGAGTCTTCAAGATATTGTCCAGTGGAAGGAGCACGCCTTGTTCTTTTGGGAGATATAATTCTTATCGGAAACTATTTCTATAGCCCGGGGGACATTCTTTTGAGGGTTGGAAGGATTTTGTCGTATTCGGGCTTTGTGGTCATAGTTTGGCAGGCGCTACTTTAATCCTCGCAATTTTCGCGAGGATTTTAATATTAGATGGTGAGGGATGGCCGGGTTGGATCGGTTTGAGGAAGCCGCTTTAAAAACCAAGCTCTTCTCGTTCTTTCTTGTGACGAGCATTTAAATCTTTAATTTCTTGATTTTGTCTAGTTCGCATTGCTTCGATTTCTGACAAATCACGCTGTGACAAATTAGTTCGCATTTCGTTAGTTTCTTCAAGATGCCTTTCTATTAAAGCCCTTGTTTCTTCGAGTTGTTTCGTTGCTAGCTCGAAAAGAGGTTTTTTTGATTCTGGTGTTTCTTTGCTCATGAAAAATTAATAAACCAAAAATCCGATTTTCTTTTTGATTTCAAGGAGTTTTTGATTAGCGATTTCGTTTGCGGTCTTTGCACCCGAAGCAAGCACCCTCTTTACCGAATCAAGATTTTTGGCCAGCTCTTTTTTGTTTTTTTGGATCGGTTCAAAGTGTCGGATAATAAGTTCAGCAAGCCGGTCTTTGAATTCTCTATAACTCATTTTTTTAAATCGCGCCTCAACGGTTTTGGTGGACCAAGTTGTAAGCGCCGAATAGACAGAGATCAAGTTCGCAAGCGCCGGTTTCCTTTTTGGGTCATAGACAATCTCTTTCCCAGAGTCGGTCACCGCTTTTTTAATCTTTGATTTTATTATTTCCGCGTCGTCGTCTAAGAAAAGACATCCTTTGGGCCGCGATTTTGACATTTTTTTGTTCGGTTCGTCTAAACTCATAACCCGAGGGGGATTTGTTAGAAGCGCTTCGGGTTCGACAAAAATATTCCCAAACTTTTTGTTGAATTTTCTGGCCAACGTTCTTGTAATCTCTAAGTGTTGAAGTTGGTCTTCGCCAACCGGTACGAATTCAGCGTCATAGAGCAATACATCTGCCGCCATCAAGATAGGGTAATTTAGAAGGCCAAGATTAACACTTTTTGCTTGTGTTTTGGATTTGTCTTTGAACTGCGTCATTCTTTCGGCCTCCCCGGGAGAGGTAAGTGTGTTTAAAATCCAAAAGAGCTTTTCGTGGGAAGGGATTTGAGATTGTAAAAACATAACAGATTTATGTGGATCAAGCCCAACGGCAAGAGAATCCAAAGCTAAGTCAAAAACATTCTTTTTTAAGTCTGAGGGGGTCGGATTCTCCGTGAGGGCGTGGAGGTCGGCAATAAAAAAGAAACATTCATATTTTTCGGAATTTTGGAGATCAACAAAATTTTTTAGAGCACCCAAGTAGTTCCCTAAGTGCAATCTTCCTGTGGGCTGAACACCGCTTATGAGTCTGGGTTTCATTTTTAATTAAACTTCTATTATAACGGGTAGAATCATGGGTCTGCGTTGGGTCTTGTTGTACAGGAATTGGCCGATTTGATCCCGAATCAGAGTTTTCGCATAGTCTGCGTCAAGCGGCTGGTGGGTGGGGATGCGCCCGATGATTCCCCTTATTTTTCGTCTGATTTCATCAAGCAGACTCTGATTTTCTTTGAGATAAATGAAACCTCGGGAGATAATATCCGGATTCTTCAGAATCCTGCCTGTTTGTTTACTTAGAGAGACGATAATTACAATCATTCCTTCTTGGGCGAGCGTTCGTCTGTCGCGGAGGACCACTTCTCCCACATCGCCGACTCCTAAGCCGTCAACCATGACATAATAAACCGGGACTTTTTCGCCGCTTAGTTTCGCGGAATTTTTTTGGAGCTCTACTACAACACCGTTGTCTGCTAAAATCGTGTTTTCGGGCGGCAACTTCATCGCTTCTTCGGCAAGCCTTGCGTTTCTCCAGCGCATGAAGTAATAACCGTGGACAGGAATGAAGAAATTTGGTTTTACGAGGCTCATAACCGTTTTTAATTCTTCCTGTGGTGCGTGGCCAGAAGAGTGGATATCAAGCATTTTGTAGTGAAAGATAATTGCTCCTTGGCGGGCGAGATTGTCTTTCAGGTTTTGAACGCTTCGCTCGTTTCCGGGCACAATTGATGATGAAAGAACGATGGTGTCACCTTTTTTGGTTCTCACATGACGGTGTTCGCCGTTTGCGATGCGCATTAAAGCGGCATTGGGCTCGCCTTGGGCGCCGGTGCAGAGGATCATAACTTTTTCGTCGGGCAGTTTATTAATGTCTTCAATGGGAACAATCGTGCCTTTTTGAAATTTTAGATAACCTAAGCCTTGAGCAATTTGAATGTTGTTTTTCATAGAGTAACCGCTTAAAGCCACCTTCCTCCCGATTTTTTCGGCAATTTTTATAATCTCTCCCAATCGATCAAGAAGCGAGGCAAAAGTTCCCACAAGAATTCTTCCTTCCGCCGCCTTAAATATTTTTCCAAGTTCTCTTTCAACCACTCTTTCGGAAAGGGCAAAACCGGGAGTTTCGGCGCCGGTTGAATCAAGCATTAAAGTATGAATTTTTTGCTTGCCAACCCATTCCCAAGTTTCCAAACCTTTGGGTTTTCCGTCTTCGTCGTAGTCGAATTTAAACTCGCCGGGGTGGACCACGTTTCCGATGGGGGTGTGAAAGATCATACCAACGCCTTCGGGAATATTATGAACCACACCAAAGAATGTTACCGAAAAATATTTGCCCAACTCTCTTGTTTCGCCCTCTTTGATTATTTGAAACACTGGGCGAGGCATATTCGGGAAATCTTCTTGGCGTTTCATTATAATTTCTTTCGAGAGGCGTGTAGTGTAAATTGGCGGGTTGCCAAGCTTGTCCAAAACATAAGGGATTGCGCCAATGTGATCGTAGTGGCCGTGGGTTATGATAAGCGCTTTAATGTTGGGTTTTTTAGATTCGAGATAAGAGGTATTTGGGATTATGAAATCTATTCCCGGCGTTTCTTCTTCCGGGAATTGCAAACCAGCGTCAATGATGACGATTTCGTCTTTGTATTCGAGAAGCATCATGTTGCGGCCGATCTCTTCGAGGCCGCCTAAAGCAATCCAACGGAGAGGTTCTTCTCCGCCCTCGGGGACTCCAAATTTGCGTCGAGGTTCTCTCGATTCCTGTTTTTCTCGGAATTCTTGCCCCCTTGTTCTCGAGCCGAGTCGGGAATACGCTGAAGCAAAAATTTTTCTACTCGGCCTTCTTCCAATTGTTTTTGGTGTCATAATCGTATAAATTTCTAATTTTTAATATCTAATTTCTAATGAATATTTAATTTTTGTGCCCCCAAGAGGATTTGAACCTCTATGAGATTTCTCTCACAGGCTCCTGAAGCCTGCGCGTCTGCCAATTTCGCCATGGGGGCGCCTGGAGCGGAAAGCTTATTTAGATAATTTTTTAAATTGGTCAATTAACTTTGTCGCTTTTGGATTAACCTTGTTCAGTTTCGCGAGATAAAAACTTGTGAGGTGAGAAAGAACGATCGAGTTCCAGGTTTTTTCCTCTGGATTTTTGCCACTAAGAGCAAGAACTGCGGTTGGTATTTTTCTGGAATTTAAAATCTTCGTCAGAGCCTTTGTTTTTTTGATAATTTTTTTGTTTGTCTGGGGATCGATTAAGAATATCGCAAAAAAAGGGAAGTGTTTTTTTTCAAAAGCGGTTATCTCATTGTGGTATATCTCCGGAAAAAAATTTGTAAAAGCTGGTAATTTCGCAGTTTCGTTGATGTTCGTTTTCCAGACATAGCCCAGATGAGAATTTTTTGAATCCGTGTAAATCAAAACAATCCTTGATTTTATCCGCCGAGCAAGCGCCTGCGCAGGTTTTTCTAAAGATAAAATATTTATTTTTTTTGACAGATCTTTGGCAGAAATTTTAGGAAAAACACTACGGAGTACTTTTATTAAGGCATAGTAATTATAGCCTAGAGCCTGCCGCGGTGTCAAGCCCTGCGGGTCAAAGGTGACAAAAGGCAGCCTAAAACGCTCTGCCATCCTCTTTAGTTCGCCTCCGCAAGCAATGACTGCAATTTTAGGCCGATTCTTTTTTTGGATTAGCAATTTCAGGCCAGAGAAAGTTTCCTCGGTATTTCCAGAGAAAGAAATAAATACAAAAAGAGGGTTTTTTAACGTTTCTGAATAGGGATTAAGACCATAATCTTTCCATGGAAGAACGGGAATTTTCAAACCAATTGAAGTCCCTAATTTTGTGATGAGATTCGAGGGCAGGCCCGAACCCCCCATGCCCGTGATGACAATTCCGTCCGGGGCGGGCATTTTCTTAAGTTTTTCCCGATTGAAAAACTTAAGATTTCCAATTTTTAATTGATCGTTGAAACCCAATATTTCTTCAAGATAAGATTTCATTATTTAAAAACTCTCACTCTTAAGATTGACCAATCCTCTACGTTTTCGAAGCGGTCATTTGGAGAACTAAGAAATCCATCTTTTAGAGAAAATCCCTCCAGGTTTTTTGTGTGAATATAAGTATAGGGGAGAGTGTAGAGAAAAATAGCTGCTCCGCCCTCTTTGATTAACCGAGCCGCTTCTCCCGCAAAAGACTCACGTTCATTTTCGTTCTCTGTCTGCCTCACTTTTTCGAAGAAGGTATCCGCTTTCGAATTTTCGTAAAGAGAAAGATTCAATCCGGGGTAGAAACGTCCCGATGAATGCCAAAAGGGGAAAAGATCGGAGGGTACTTCAAGAGCGTTTCCAAAAAGAAGGGTTTCGTAGTTTCGCGATTTAATGACGTTACTTGAAAGATCTTCGGGGTTAAGAGCAATGATATTTACCTTGTCGGCTCCGGCCTTAAGCCACGCATCTTTCACAAATTCGGCAGAACGGACCAAAAAATCTATTTGCGGCACGATTAAGTTCAGTTCCAATTTAACATTAGTACTCTCAAAAATTTTTTTGGCCTCTTCGAAATTGTAATTATTTTCACTTTCCGCCGGATTTCCATCTCTGCCAAAAAGGGGCGATTCTATTATTTGAGGAAGGTCGCGAACAACCTCGAGAAGTGCAAATTTATCAATTGCTATATCAAGAGCGTAGCGCAATTCCTTGTTTTTCAGGGCTGGATTTACGTTCTGGTTTATAAAAATTGCGTAATACCTCGGCATCGGGACTTTGTGAACTACGACATTTTGGGATTCGTATTTTTCTGAATCAAAGGGGCTTAGGTTCCCAAAGCCGTTTATTTTTCGAAGAGCGAAAGCTTGAAGCAGATCTTTTTCGCTCCCGAAAAATTTAAAATTGAAATCCTTAATAAAGGGCTTTTTCCCGGCATAGTTTTCGTTTATTGCCAATTCGTATTCGGTAATAAACCCATCCTTGCGGATCGAAACATTCTTAAAGCGGTAGGGGCCGCTTGAAATGGGTTCGAGATTATATTTTGAAAGTCTTAAATTAGATGAAGGAATACCTCCGAAAACGTGTTTGGGGACAATAAGGAGTTCAGAGACGTTGCGGGTGAAAAACGAGTAAAGGACTGGGAGGGTGAGTTTTATTTGGAGTTCGCTTACTCTCTCTACGATAACTCCTCGCCAATTCGGGGCGAGCGGCGATCGGGTTTCCGGGTCTTGAATGGTTTTTAGGGTGAAGATGACGTCATCGCTTGTTAAGGGCCCATTGTCGGACCATTTGAGATCAGTTTTTAATTTTAGGGCATAAACCTTTCCGTTTTCACTTACCTCGTAATCCGAAAGAAGATCAAGTAAATTACTGTAAATAAGTTTATTGATATCCTCATCGACAGGATTCGTTGAGATTAAGGGATTCAATGCCGTCGGTTGGCCGACGACTCCTTCAAAATAAGATCCGCCTTCAACGCCTACGAATTCAGTATTTTCTTCTAAAGCTACGGCAATCCTTGTGACGGAGCTCAAAATAAATAAAAACGCGGCACCGAAGAACACAATGCGTTCTCTTTTAGAGAAAGACCCAAAAACAAATTTTAGACGGTTATAAAACAAGGTTCAAAATTGCGAGAACGGCGAAAACAACCGCAAGAGCGATCGTGGCGTAAAAAACAAATTTTTCTAATCCCCGGCGAGTCTGATAAGCGCCGCCCCCGCCCATGCCTCCCAAAAGTCCCGAAGTGCCCCCGCCGCGTTCCTGAAGAAGAACAAGCGCAATTAGAATTATTGATACCGCGACTTGAGCAATAATAAGCATGGCGAGAATTTAGTATTTAGAATATAGGATTTAGGAATTTTTTTTAGAGCCCCAGCTAACGAGAGTATTCAAAACTCCGATAAGGAGTGTAGCCAGAAGGAGTGGAATATACCCTTCAATTGTAAGTTCTGGGCTCCACAAGTCAAGGAGATAGAGCATTAAAGCATTTACGACGATTATAAAAAGGCCGAAGGTCAAAACTATAAAAGGACCGAGGAATGTTTTTACAATCGGTTTTAAGAACATGTTTAGGGCGGTAAAAATTGCGGCTGCAATCAAAAGTTTTTGGAAATTGCCCACAAAGCTTATGCCGGGAATAAAATTTTCTGCCGCAAGAAGCGCAACTGCATTTGTGATTATATGTACCACTATTCGGCCCAACCAATGCATTTATACATTATATAATACTACGTGGAGAGTAGAATTCGTCCCGAATTCTTTGGGAGTGGTTATAAAAATGAGTTGAGCCCAGCGGTTGTTTGCTGGGCTCGGGGTGCTCGAACGTGCTGCTCTGCGACTTAGCACTAGGGCTGATCGCGGTGACGCACGTTCGTGAAGATTAGGTGAGGTGCAAGACCTTGGCATGGCCTTGGCTCGGGGGTGGTCAGAAGACCGTTCCCAAGCGCCAATGCAGGCTTGCACCTCACGATGGGGGTGGGGTGAAGAGGGCGCGGGCGGCGGTCTTCTTGTGTCGGCTGATAGACGCCATGCTAACCGCCGTTCTCCGATCTTTCCCTCCGTACCTCATGTACGAGTCGGGTGCTCATGTTAGGAATGTTTGAGCTAGGGTCGAACGTTTCAAGCCATGTCGGTTCGTAGGTCAGGACCTACGCCCAGTGCTCTACGCGCGTTCACACACCATTGCTCCTCGAGATTCACTCCGGAGCACCCGAGTTCTGGTGGGGACAGGCTCTTCCAGGGTTGTACTGCCACTTCATAAACTGGTCGAGCTCGACCCTTCAACCCTTCCTTGCGGTCAGGGCGGGCTGTCCCCACGTTTTCGCAGCAGAGGGTCGGGCCCAACTACCGTTTAAAGTTGTCAGGCTGCCCGACCCTCTACTGCGAATTTCTCCACCCAATTTTCGATTTTCTACATATAATTATACACGAACCCATAAATTTGTCAACCCCTCACAAAAATACCAATTTTCCTTAACTTTTGGGCAGTTTTTGGAGATTTTAAATCCTAAAGAGGCTAATGAATTTTTTGAGAGAGCCTATTCCGTAGTGATAAATATAAATTACCGAAGCGAACGAGAGGAAAGCCGGAACTGAATCCGACAGAGGTCGGATGAATTCCGGAAGGTTTCCCGAAGTGAGCGAGGAAAAATTTATCTATCACGGAGGTCGTGGCGAACGAAGAAAATTGATTAGCTCTCAAGCGGCTAGCCCAAAAGCTGACCCAAAAGACTCTCCCCAGTCATTTCTTTGGGCTTCGGAATCTTCATAAGATCCAAGATGGTCGGTGCCACGTCGGATAAAAGTCCGATTATTTTTAGGCGGCCGACTGAACTCTTACGAATTCTTTTAAATTCATTCCCCACAAGATAAATCGGCACTGGACTTGGGTTGTGTTTCGTTTCCGGTTCACCACTTTCTGGATTTATCAGTTTTTCGGCATTTCCGTGATCGGCAGTAATCAAAAGAATGTGATTATTTTCGAGTGTCGCTTTCATAAGTCTCTCAATTTCCTTATCCACGGCTTTAATGGCTTTCACAGTCGCTTCTAAATTTCCGGTGTGGGCAATAATATCCGGGTTAGCGTAATTCACAACAATGAAGTCAAAACCACCTTCATTTAGTGCGGCAAGCACTCGATCGGTAATTGCCTGCGCCATCATTTCTGGGTTTTCGTCGTGACGTGCCGTACTTCTTGATGGAATGAGAACTCGATATTCACTGGGATATGGACTTTCCTTTAAGCCGTTAAAAAAATAAGTGACATGAGCGTATTTTTCAGTTTCAGCGAGGCGGAGTTGGATTTTATTATTATCGGCAAGCGTTTTTCCGAGAGGTACCCCAACTTTTTCGGGCGGGAAAGCGACTTTTGCCCCGAATTTTTCGCTGTAGGCAGTCATCGTCGCCACGAAGAGATCCTCAAATTTTTTAGCTGGGAATTTTTCAAAAGCCGAATTTAAGAATGGTTCAACAATTTGGCGCATGCTGTCTTCTCGAAAGTTGAAGAAAATAAGCGCGTCGTTTGATTGGACGGGATGAGATTCGTTAACTGGGGTCGGTTCTATAAATTCGTCATTCAAATTTCCTTCGTACGATTTTTTAAAAAATTCTTCTACTACAGGAATTTTCCCCCCTCGAAATTCCGTAAGGGCCCGATAAGCTTTTTCGGTTCGTTCCCAATGATTATCTCGATCCATTGCAAAATAACGCCCGGAGAGACTTACAATTTCTCCGATACCGGATTTTTTAATTTCTTCTCCAAGTTTTTTTACTAAGTTTGAAGCCGAGTGAGGAGGCCCGTCTTTACCGTCAGTAAAAAGCTGAAGATAAAGCTTCTTGCAATTCTCTTTTTTAGCAAGCTCGATCAAGGCTTTGACGTGTTCAAAAGAAGCGTGAACGTTGCCTTCGGTGAGGAGGCCAATTAAATGAACAGCGCTATTATTTTTTGCCGCGTGTGAAAAAGCTCCTACCAATGATTTGTTTTCGAAAAACGAACCATCTCTCACGGCCAAAGAAATTCTGGGGAAATGTTGATAAAGAGTTTTTCCTGCGCCGATAGTGAGGTTGCCCACTTCGCTGTTACCTTCTTCGTTCCAGGGGAGGCCAACGGCAATACCCGAAGCCTGGAGTGCTCCCACGGGGAAATTTTCCTCGATATATTTTATGGTTTTCGGTTCGGCAACGTAAATCGGGTTTGATTCGTTTGCTTCGCCTATTCCCCAGCCATCTAGTATTGCAAGAACATAAGTCCGACGCATGTTTTTATTCTAAATCAATAATTGTTTTGAACAAAATAAAAACGCCGCTTTTGGCGGCCTGAATCGGGAAATTAGCTATTTCATATATTACTAGTACCCCCTTTTTTGCGAAGAGAGCAGGTCTTTACAAAAAAATGAGGAGGGTTTAGAATCTGAATATTAAGTTCAAAACGTCGAAATTATGAACAAGTTTACAAAATCTTATCATGTTTACGAATTTGAACCCGCTTGCGGCGGGAAGTTTGTTGGTGTTGGGGCTTATCGCTGGCTACTTTTTGCGGCAGGCCTTAGCCCGCAGAGTCAAAACCTCGCTCGAGAGTAAGGCCGAAAGAAAATTAGAAGAAGCCGAGGCCAAATCTAGAGAAATTGTTTTAGAAGCGCAAGAGAAAGCCGCTTCGGTTTTGAGTCAGGCTCAAAAAGAAGAAAGAGAACGGAAGGAAGATTTACGGCGCCTTGAGGAGCGCCTCCTCAAAAAAGAAGACTCTATAGGAGACGAGAAAAAAGAGCTAGAGAGAGAAAAAGAAAAACAAAAAACCGAATTAGAAAAGTTAAAAGTAGCAGAAGAAGAGACAAAAAAAATCCAAGAAAGAGCGCTTGGAGAATTAGAGAAAATTTCAGGCCTCACGAGAGCGGAAGCGAAAGAGAAGCTTTTTAGAGAATTTGAAGAAGCGAATCGCGAAGAAATGGCCAAAAAATTAGTGTCACTTGAGAGAGAAAAAAGAGAAGCAATTGAGGCGAAAAGCGTGGAGATAATCACGGGCGCTCTTCAGCGCTATTCCCGTTCTATTGTTTCTGATGTGACAACAACATCTTTTCATCTTCCTGACGAAGAAATTAAAGGGAAAATTATCGGCAAGGAGGGCCGGAACATCCGTGCCTTCGAACGATTGACTGGCGTAGAAGTGATTATCGATGAGACGCCCGAAAGTTTGCTTTTGTCTTCATTTGATCCGATGCGGAGAGAACTTGCTAAGATGGCGCTTGAAAAGCTCATTAAAGACGGCCGGATTCAGCCCGCAAAGATTGAAGAAAAAGTAGAGGAAGCAAAGCAAGAATTGGATGAGCGGGTGAGAAAGATCGGCGAGGACGCCGCCTATGAAGTTGGCGTTCTTGAGCTTCCGAAAGAGATAACCTACCTTTTAGGACGATTGAATTATCGGACAAGTTACGGCCAGAATGTTTTACAGCACTCGGTTGAAATGGCTCATATTGCTTCAATGATCGCTTCGGAATTAGGATTGAACGTTGAAGTAACGAAAAAAGGAGCGCTTCTTCATGATATTGGTAAAGCGATCGACCACGAGGTTGAGGGGACTCACGTTGAATTAGGCCGCAAAATTTTGAAGAAATATAATATTGATGAGCGAGTGATTCAGGCAATGGAAGCTCATCATGAAGAATACCCTTTTGCAACTCCGGAATCTTATATCGTTGCCGCGGCGGATGCGATCTCGGCCGCAAGGCCGGGCGCAAGGCGTGATACTCTTGAAAAATATTTGAGGCGCTTGGAGGAAATTGAAAAAGTAGTGAATGGTTTTGAGGGCGTGAAACAATCTTATGCCGTTTCCGCTGGGCGCGAAGTGCGAGTATTCGTCGTTCCGGAGAAAATTGACGACTTCGGAGCTCTAAGTTTGGCTAAAAAAATTGCCGCGAAGATTCAAACAGACGTTCAGTATCCCGGAGAGATTAAAGTGACCGTAATTCGGGAAGTAAAAGCGGTGGA
>CAYIWX010000005.1:0-8892 GCA_964367305.1 uncultured Candidatus Saccharibacteria bacterium | reverse complement strand
TAATCTGCTATAATAAACTTAAGCAAAATAAAGGAAAAGGTCGATACGCTAACAGAAATTGGTAATAAGCGAGATTCTAAATTACTGAATTACCAGTTACCATTTATTAATAAACTTCATGAAAAAAGACGGATTAGTCGAAGCAGTTATGAAAGCGGCCGGCATCGAAACTAAAAAACAGGCAGAAGATGCCGTCGACGCTTTCTTTGATACGATTGTAAAAACTCTAGCTCGAGGTGAAGAAGTAGCAATTTCGGGTTTTGGGGCCTTTCGAGTAGTAAAAAGAGCTGCCAGAATGGGCGTGAACCCGAAAACGGGAGAGAGAATCCAGATTGCGGCTTCAACCAAACCGAAATTTAGGGCCGGAAAAGTATTAAAAGAAGCAGTTAAGTAAATCTCCACAAAACCAAAAACCCGCTATATAGCGGGTTTTTGGTTCTTTACTGTTTTTTATCCGAGCAATTTCCTCACCAAACTGCTCATTTCAATAAAAACCTGATAAGCTTCTTTGATTTTATTCAAAGAGACTTTTATCAAATCTTTTATTGACAGAAGGGGAACGTCATCGCTGGGAATGGTTGATGACGCAGTAGATGTCCCACTTTCTTCTTGCGGCAGAAGAAGTAGGGTGGGGGCCGGAACGGTCGAAGTTGTTTCCAGAGAATCAAGAAATAATTGGTAAGCAGCTTCATTTTGTTTTTTTGACTCCCCGATTAGAGAATCGGCTTTTAGAAGAAGTTTGTTTAATTGGCCCAAATTTTTAGTAATTGCCAAGATTTTCGATTTCTGGAGTTTTAGCAAATCCTCATTAATTTTTTTAGAGCGCTTAAGGGCGACCTCGATCGCTTTTTCTTCTTGTTTCACAAGGAGGAATTCATTGGTCTCATTTGCTAAGGGCAGGTAGTTTTCTTCCCGCCACGTCTTGAATCCTTGGGCCAAAGCTTTTACCTCTTCGATGGTTTGAGGTTCGTTTTTGAGCTCTTTTTGCCTTTCATAATAAGAAAGCGCTTCGTTCAGATCTTGGATCATCTCATTCCGCCAATTTCCGACAAGGCTGCTCGTTGTTATTGAATCAAAGGCCAAGAGTTTTAATTTTAGTTCCTTAGCTTCAGAGAGGGAAAGTTCGACAACCCTTTTAAAGGTTTCGGCTCTAAGAGGAAAGCTTAACGAATCTTTTTCGTCTTTGGCTGTCACGAGGTCGCTCACCCCGTCCTTAACGTTCTCCAGCGCTTCTTCTACCGGCTTTGACTCGGCATATACAAAATTGCTGCTTAAGATTGCAGCGATAAACAAAAGAATCAGAATTTTATTCTTACTAGAAGCCATGTATTTTAGAAAATTATTTGATCAAGCAGTTCGTTGATTTGAGGGTCGGAAAACTCTTCTAAGTTTACCCCATTCTTCTCTGCTTCCAAAAGTGAAGGACTTAGGTGGGGAGTCTGGTTGTCGCTTATCTCGGTAAGCGCCGAAGCAATGGCCTGACTCACGGTTTGTTGGTAGCTCAATTCTCTGAGTTCGATGTTGATGCTTAGATTTTTAAATTCTTGGTTAAGATTCGATGCGTTTAAACTTGAAAAAGAAGGTTTTCTCAAAAATTGCGGCAGAAAGCCCAGGGCAAATACAAGGAAGATCACGACAAAAGCACCGCTCCAAGCAAAGGCGAATCGAGGTAAGGCAAATTGAGGAAGGGCAAAAACTCTTCGATTTCTTTCGCCTAAAATTAAAGACCGGCTTTTTTTCACAAAGCTCTGATCGGGCTTCACGCTCCTTAGTTTATACAGTTGTTGTAATATCTTCTCCTCCATTTTTTTCTCCGCCTGAGGCGGATCCGCCTTGGGCGGATAATAAACTTTTTATTCTTTTTATGGCGCGGTGTTGGATGACTCTTATCGCACCCTCGCTCTTTTCCAGGACTTCGGCGATTTCTTTATTTGACAGATCGTTTACGAATTTCATTATTAAAACGTTTTGTTGGTCCGGTTCTAATTTTTGAAGAACCACTTTAACTTTTTCTAATTCGAAATTCTGGTCGATGACCCCTTCGAGGTTCTCGGAATCTACGAGAATGCTTTCGGGAACCTTGTCAATGTCGAGATGAATTTTTTCTGTGCGATAATGATCGATTAAGGCATTGTGAGCGATCCGATAGAGCCAACTCGAAAAAGGAAAACCCCGAAACTCGTAATTTTTGATATTTTGCCATGCCGAGAGAAAAACCTGATGAGCCAAATCTTCGGCATCGGCTTTGCGCCCCCCGACCCTTAGAAATATGTAACGGTAGATAGCCGAGAGATGTTTGTCGTAAAGTTCGCCAAACGCCTTCGATTCGCCGCTTTTTGCTCTGTTAATGAGCTTGTTCTCCTCTCTCATGAGTTAAAACGATTGATTTTCATTTTTGTTTCTTTGTGGTTTGTAACGATAATGTAACAAATTTTTGTGCGGGCAGCGAGAATCGAACTCGCGTCTACTGCTTGGAAGGCAGTCATACTAGCCACTATACGATGCCCGCAAAAATACGGAGCAAATTTGTTACTTCTTGTTTCGGTTAATCTATCATCGCATATTATTTAAAAACTTTGCAAGAAAGCCAAGAGTTTGTAATTTTTATTGAAGTTGCGGTATTATTTTCATATCCAGACATGAGACTTAAGAAGTCCCACAAACAATTAATGATAGTAAGCTCCCTCGTGGTCGGCTCTTTTTTAGGCGTCTACTTTTTGTTCTTTGGGAACGTTCGTTTGCCTCAAGAATTCATTGTGGCGAGGCAGAACGCCGCAACGGTGAGCCAGCAAATCGTTGATCTCACGGATCTTACAAGCAAAAAAGTAGAAGCGATTAATCTTGAAGATTTTAGTAGAGACATAGATGGAGCGGTGAAATTGATCAATGAAGCGAGAGCGAGCAATGGCGAAGCTTACAATAAAACTTCTGAACTTGCTCGCCATTTAGAAAAATTGGCTTCATCTCTCGAAGAGATTAAATCAAGATCGCTTCAGCGTTCCGCTTATGAGGCGGTCGCGGTCGAACTTTCTTTGGTTTCGGAGTTTATAGTCTATACCCACACCCTCAACAATTTTTTTGACAGTTTAAGCCGCGCAATCGCAACCGATTCTTTTGCGGACAGGTTAGTTGTCGAGACAAGATTAAAAGAAGTAAACAACCAAGCGCGGAAGATAAATAATTTGAATAAGGAATTTTTATCTAAGATTGGAGAATTTGACGACTCTCTTTAACGTTTAATTTGTCGGGGCGCCGAGAATCGAACTCGGATCTCACGCTCCCAAAGCGTGTATACTACCACTATACTACGCCCCGTAACCATTAATTTATCTTAACTGCGGCTATTATTCAATAAAAATTAAATAGCCCTCAATCAAGAGGGCTTAAATCTTCAATGGATGGCGGTTTAATGACCGCCGTTACCATTTTTTCTGGAGACAAAAACTCATCTACAAATCTTCGAATCTCTCCAATTCTCACCGATCTTAAATCTCTATTTCTTTTTTCGCTGGGAATTGGAATACCAAAGGCCTGGATTTCATCAGAGGCGCACTCCACCTGGTCCTTAACTGGCGTTGGGGCAATGTCGATATTGTAAGTAGCCGCCTTCCTTGCACGAGCAAGTAAGTTTTGATTAGACTTAACCTCGTTAATCAGCTTTTGAGCTTGTTCGATAGCCTCTTTAATACGGTGAGGTTTGGGACAGAGATTAATGACGAATTCACCAATGTTTCGCCAGTAAGTCACGTCGATATTAAGACTGTAAGAAAGGCCCGAATCTCTGAAACACTGGGTCATGGGGAAAGAAAAACCGCCCTTCAAAAAATTGGTGCTTGTTCGGCCAATACCATTTAACATCATTGCAAAAACCTCGGCCACAATCCCACTCCTTTTATTGGCTTCGGGGAACCAGTTGCCAATCGCGACGTAAGCATTCCTGAGATCGCGTCTTAGAAGAGTTGCCGATTTGTTCCGGGGTTCTTGTGGTAGGGGGAGGGGAGGCGGGACTTTTGCGAACTGCCCCGTCCAGTCCTCGGTGAAAAATTCGTCAACGATTCGTTTCATTGTTCTTGCTCTTATTCCGCCAGCCACAACGAATGCGATGTTTCGTGGGTGATAGAAAGAGCGGTGGAAGTGTCTCAAGTCATTAACAGTTATGGGCGCCAGGTCTTCGCTTCTCCAACAGTAAGTGTTTGAGAGCGGGTGACCTGCAAAGAGAGTTGCTCTGAAAACTTCATCAAGGCAATTTTTGGGATCGTCCCAATTTTCATCAACCTCTTGTTCTATTTCCCGCGTTACTCTTTCTATGCCTTCTTTTTTAAAGATGGGTTTGCAGATCATCTGATAAAGACTTTTCACCGCTTTTCTTACACTCCTTTTGGGAGCAGTAGACCAGTAGACGGTTGTGGTAAGATCGGTACCTGCGTCAATTTCACCGCCGACATCTTCTATCAAAGATGCAAGTGCTTGAAGATTTGGAAATTCTTCGGTTGTTTCAAAAACCATATGTTCAAAAAAATGGGCTATTCCTCTTTTTAGCCCAAGAGCCAATTCGTCGGCACTGCCGACATTAACGAGGGTTAGCATCGAAAAAGCTGATTCTTCCTTATCTCGATTCACAAGAAGAGTCGCGCCACAAGCGGTTTTTAATCGCACGAACGTCATTTTCGTTACCTCCTTTTCCGGTAAATTAAAAAAGTTGTAAAAACACTTAGGACATTGTAATATAAATTTTGTTCTAAGTCAAATTTTGTCCCCATAGTTCAACGGACAGAAAGAGGGACTTCTAATCCCTAGATCGAGGCCCGCCCCGTTAGATATAATTTAAAAATATCCCCTCGTAGCTTAATGGATAAAGCAGCGCTCTTCTAAGGCGTTGATAGGGGTTCGATTCCTCTCGAGGGGGCAAGCAAATATCTAACGGGGTGAAATTCCTCGTGGGGACGCAAATAATAAAACGAAGGATAAAATAAAGACGCCGCTTTAAAAGCGGCGTCTTTATTTTTTCTCAAGGAATTGAAAATGCTATTATTTAATTAGTAGTTTGTAACAAAGGATTGCCAATGTCTCGATCTATCCTCTTCGTTTTGAGTCTTTTTGTTTCGGGTTGTTCGAGTTGCAGAGCCCCTAAGTCTGGCATACTTAAAGATTTCCCCAAAATGGACGAATTTGAAGTTTGCGAGCTTACGGGGGGATTTGTCGGTGAAGGCTTTAATGTTTATGCAGACGTTTGTGAAAACCAAGAATACTATCTTGGCAGATATATTTATGCAGCCAATGAAAGGGAGGATTTTCTTGCCCTGCTTCAGGTAAAAAAACTTCCCAACGATAATTTTCAATGTAGCATTTGGTTCGATAGCGGTTTTTTAAGGAACGAGGATCATCTTCCTAATGGCACTTTCGAAAAGACAATAGATAACCGGCCGTGTAGTTTGGAAGACTTTCAAAGCGAAGACAGCTTCTTGGGAAAAGAGACGAAGAGGGTGGGAGAACTTATCCGAAAAATTCAGAGATCAAAAGAACCAGCCCGACAAGTTTCGGGCATTTTTATACCCACACATAATTATGTGTGGGTATTTATTCCGGCAAAAATGTTCCTACGCCCCAAATAATTAAAATTCCTAAGAATATTGGGACAAGGTGGGCGAGGTCAGCACCCTTGGTTTTGTGCCGCAATTCCGGCATCAGGTCGGAGACAGCGATATAAATAAAAGATCCGGCGGCAAAAGCGATCATTTGCGGCAAGAATTTGTGAACGTAAGGAAGAGCGAAATAACCCAAAACGGCACCAATCGGAGTTGTAAGGGCAGTTAAAAAGTTATAGAAAAAAACTTTTGTTTTTGTGTAACCCGCATGCAAGAGTACTCCGAAGTCCCCGATTTCTTGGGGCACCTCGTGAAAAAAAATGGCAATCGTTGTTGCAACACCAACCTCGAATCCCAAACTGAAGCTCAAAGCGATTACCACACCGTCTATAAAATTGTGAATAGCATCACCAACAAGGATGGTGGTTGAGAAAGTGTGAACGTTACAGACCTCTTGGTCGTGGCAGTGATACCACTTGAGACCCCTTTCAAATAAATAAAGAGCAAGAAGGCCCAAAATCACGAAAATAAAAATATTCTGGCTTTCACCTCCTTCTAGGGCCTCTGGTAGGAGATCAAAAAACGCGGCACCTAAAAGCGCACCCACCGCAAAACTTACCAAAACCAAAGAAATTCTTTTCGCGAAATTTTCTTTTGTGAGAAGAATTACGCCGCCAACAAGAGCGAAAACGCTGCCAATTAAACTTGCGACGAGAATTTGTAGGAACATGTCGATTTTATTCGAGTGGGGTTTTACTACTAGTTTACAACAGTAGTGAAATTTGTATAATCTTAAATTGTGGCCGCGGTAAGCATAGCTTGCCACGGTATCGCGCCGCGGTAGCTCAGTGGTGGAGCGCTGCTCTGAAGAAGCAGGCGTCGGGGGTTCGATTCCCTCCCGCGGCACAAAAGCAAAACATCTGCTGAATCACAGCAGATGTTTTGCTTTTCATGTGTTGTGGGAATCGAAGGGAACTCTCGTGCGTGCGGGGCACGAAGAGCGAAGCGTAAGCGAGAGTCCCTGGCTTCGGCGGAGGAGCGAAGCGACGGGGGAGAAGGATTCCCTCCCGCGGCACAAACAAAATAAGTCGGACACAAAGCCCGACTTATTTTGTTTGTGCAGTATTCTTGAATTAGTCCGAACCCTCCTTCGCAAGGCTTCGGACGGGCAGGCGCATTTCATCGAGTCAGACTTGGCGAGGAAGTTCCCCCGCAAATCGCGGCTCCGCAGGATACAATACTTATCCTGCCCCACAAAGCAATCAAGCCAGACCCAGGTGTTATGCTATAGCATAACACCTGGGTCTGGCCAACGGTCATCTTTTTTCGCGACGACTTCTAGTCGTGGTCGCGACCATCCGAGCCCTTTGTGGAATTCAATTCCGCTTAGGGCTCGGATTCTATATTTGAAAACGAAATATTTACAAAAGTTTCATTAACGCGTATAATTACTCCAGATTGTTTGATAATTCTTGGAATTCGGAAAGGAGGCCGCTTGAAATACTCGTTTCGTGGAGTTTGGGGACCGTTAAATGCAGCGTTTCTACTTTTCCTAATCCTCCTTTCTTTTCTAAAAGGCGGAGATGAGACTAAGCCAACAATTCCGAACGAACCAGTGAATTCCGTGCCGGAGGTTCTCGAAGTCCCGACTTTTTGGGGCGACACGATGCTTTTCTCGCTTCTTCCGAATAACTTAGCCTGGGCAGAGAGAGAAGTTCCCCTTGACTCAATCCACGTTAGTCGGAGATTTAGTGGCGTTTGGCGGAGATTTGTAAGATCGAGAGCGGAACTTCAGGGGTGGCTACACCGATTCACCGAAGACGAATATTTCTACAAATTTTACTATATTGCGCAGGAGCTAAAAGTAAGATCGCTCCCAATGGATTTTGTCTATTTGTGGATTCACGAATCCGGTCTTCAGGATACTGTAAGGAGTTGGGCGGAAGCGGTTGGCATTTGCCAGTTTATAAAGTCGACAGCGATTGAGCGAGGACTTGACGTCGGCTCCTTCTATGACGAGCGGCTTTCACCAGAACCCGCGCTTCGAAAGTGTATGGACTTTATCGGTGAGATGCTTGCTAAATACAATGACCCCACCCTTGCCGCCGCGGCCTACAACATGGGCCCCGATGGCCTTGATAGAGCTATCGAAGAGCAGGGAACTTCGAATTATTTTGAATTGCAATTATCGGAGCAGACAATGAGCTTCGTTCCCTGGATTGTCGTGAAAAAAGAAGTTATGGCGAACCCCGGCCGTTACGGATTGTCCTTTTTGGGCTTTAACGAGAGAGCATTCAACCTTCATTATGTCGAAGATACCTTGAATTTGGCGAAAAATGTAAGAGTGCTCGAAATCGCGCGAGATTCACTTCAAATTTCCGTACCGGCGTTTCTTGACGCGAATAAACATTTCCGAAAAAAGAAAGTTGATCCGAACGGCAGAATCCGTTATGTTCCTCTAGACAACACAAGAGATCTGATTTATAAAGGCAAGCGGATTGTTCGTATTCCGGTTAATTTGCCTCCGCCACAGATTGATTCGCAAATTTTGGATTCCTTAAGACTTAGATTTTTACTTCCATCAATAAGATAAAACCCGTTGCATATGACGGGTTTTTTATTTGACTTCAGTTTTTTCAATTCTTTCTCCGATCTTCGTAGCTTTCTCTTCGATCTCGGCCTCTTTGATCATGATTTTTTTCAAAATGTGCTTGGAGCCGAAGATCAGAACAAAAAATACGAGAAGTATCCCGATCTCTAACCCCCGCAATTTTTCTTTGGAAATAAGATTGATGCCCGAGGCGGCAAAGTAGGAAATAATAAGATTGACCCCGAGCCAAATCGAATTTGCCGCAAAGCGGGTTTTAAATAATTTTGGAAAAGCCATTCTCGTCCAGCCGGAGAGGATTAATACGGCGGAGTTAAAGTAAACCACGAATTTTGAGATGGTAAGAAAAAGAGCAGCGTTTTTGTGGAGATAAAATTGCATTTTAGCGTGCTGGGGAATTTTTTTCTCGAGTTTTGTCCCGAGGGGCGTGCCTTTAAGAAATCGGCCGAGAGAATAAAGAACCCCCTCGTAAATGAGATTTCCTAGAAATATAGCGAGCAAGAATCCGCCCAGATTTAAGTCACCCCTTAAAACCAGATAAACCGAAATAAGAACCGTGATTTCTCCCTGAATAAAAGCACCAACGGCAATAATCAGATATCTTAGAGGATAATAATGGAGGATAAATTGGCTAGCCGAATTTAACAAACCGTCCATATTCCAAATTATACACTTTAGCCCGAAACTCCCCAGAAAATT
>CAYIWX010000004.1:0-22533 GCA_964367305.1 uncultured Candidatus Saccharibacteria bacterium | reverse complement strand
ATAAAAAACGCGGGTTAAAAACCGCGTCATTTTTTTGGGTACACTGCCTTCAATGCCTCAAGTTGGCGCTCGTTTAAGAAAAATCCGTCCTGATCAATGCCCTGCATTAAGGTTCCGTCTATGCCGTCATCGAGTCCTAAGGCGTGGCCGAGCTCGTGAGTAAAAGCCTCCAATTGTTCTTCGTAGCTACCGTTATAAAATCGATCAAGAATCCAAAGAAAGGCGCCCAAGAAACACCACCCACCATAATTTTCATTTTTCCTACGGTCAATGCCTTCATGGAATTGGGCTAGAGTACAAAGCCCTCTTTTGCACGCCTCTTCTTGCCAGGGATAACCTTCAAATCTTTGAACAAGAACTACGTAGTCATTTTGTTCAGGCTTGTAGTTGTGGGAGAAAACGAAGGTAACCCCCAAACCGAGACTATTCCAAAAAGAAACCACCTCTTCATAGATTCTATTTTCGACGTGAACGCCTGTATCCGGGACGATAATTAATGAGTCCCCGCACCAGCATTCGTCATAAAGTACATCACTAAATTGTTGATAGAAAGTTTTTTCGGGTTCTTGGGCGGAGAGATTTACCGGCACAACAAAAAACAGAAGGACCACAAACAATCCAATGGAATTTTTCATTTTTCCCACCGATTTTGTTTAATTCGGAGCTGTATTAAATCTAGCACCGTACGTCTGATTTTTTCAACTAGTCGAGGTATGAATCAAGAATTAATCCATTAATACAATTTCTGTCTGCGTTATACCAAATTTAAGAGCCAGCTCTTTTGTGGGCATCCAGATGTCAACGAAATTGGTTTTCCGGCGGTGCATTCGATCTTCGACAATGAATACTTTGTCCCCGAAAGTTTCCGGAATTTGGATCTTGCTTCCCAAGGGCAAGAAATTAGCCGCTACAATGCCGTCTCGAACTTCCTTGCCGGAAGCCGTGATATGAGGCGTATCGTCAGTTTCTTCGGGCGTTGAAGAATAGGCAGTAACCCAGACCTCCATTTTTACCGGTTCTTTCTTTATTTCCTCTTCGGCTAGGGCTTGAATAACGGCTGGCGTTGGATTTATGAAGGTTAGTACCGTCCAAGCGAGCATTAGATATGTGCCTAAAATCATATATTTCTCAAACAAAAAAGCCCCTTTCGGGCTATTTCATTTTCTGCTATTCTATATCATCATACCTAAAATGTCAACCCCTCCCACCAAAAGGGCGGGGCAAGCCCAACACATGGTTAAGATAATTTATGAGGACAAGGATTTTATAGCCCTGAATAAGCCGGCGGGGATACTCGTGCACGGCACGAGAATTTCCAATTTACAAATTCCCCGCCTACGCCAAGGCTTCGGCGGGCAGGCAATTTCCAAAGAAAGGACATTGGTCGAAGAGTTGTTAAAACTTTATCCGGAAATGGGAGGGGTTGGAGACGATCCGGAAAATCGGCCGGGAATCGTGCACCGCCTAGATAAAGACACTTCCGGGGTTTTGATAGTCGCGAGAAACCAAAAATTCTTTGATTATCTTAAAGGGCTTTTCCAAAAACATGAGGTAAAAAAGACATATTTAGCGCTAGTTTGGGGTGAAATTTCTAGCGGAGGAATGATTGATGAGCCGATCGGTTTAAAACCGGGGACCATAAAAAGAAGCGTTAGGTATAAAAACCTGCCTATCGGCAGGCAGACTTTAAAAATGGTGAAGGAAGCGATCACGGAATATAAACCTCTGAAAAAATTTTCTTTGGACGGGGAAAATTTTACGCTTCTTGAATTAAACCCAAAAACCGGGCGGACCCACCAATTACGGATCCACCTTGCAAGTATTCACCACTCCATAGTGGGGGACAGCTTATATGGCCCCAAGAAGAATCCCTGGAACTTGGAAAGGCAATTTTTGCATGCAAAATCAATCGAATTTAGTTCAATGAGTGGGAAACGAATTAAGTTAGAAGCCGAAATGCCCGAAGAGTTGAAAAGGATTTTAGAGAATTTAGAATATAGAATTTAGGGAACTTGCTTTTTCTTCCGAATCCTATATTTTATATATTGTATTCAAACCGATGATCAACAAAGAGGTTTTAGCCAAAATTAAACCAGGTGCGAAGGTGCGTGTTTGGGAACGAATTAAAGAAGCTGAAAAGGAGCGACAGAGCGCCTTTTCGGGTATTGTAATTGCAAGAAAGCACGGTTCCGAAGCGGGCGCCACTTTTACCGTACGGGCGATTTTGCAGGAGGTGGGAGTAGAAAAAGTCTTTCCTATTAATTCGCCGATGATTTCCAAAGTGGATGTTATTTCTTCTCCCCGCAAAGTTGGCCGCTCAAAACTTTATTTCATCCGCAAACTTTCTCCGAAAAAAGTGGCTGAGAAATTGAAAATTTAAAGATCGTACTCCGAAAAACCTTCTTAATAGCCCCTCAACTTCTTTGTTTTATTTACTTTTATTTATTATTTTAATGTTTGGTATACGCTATAAACTTGAGGAATGATATAGTAAAGTAATGTAATAGTGCAACAATAAAAACTTGAAAGTGGGGGAGGAGACTAGAGAAAATATAAATTATGAAGCCTTTGGGAAAAGTAAAAATTAAATGGTCACCGGAATTTGCTTATGCGTTGGGACTTATAACTACTGATGGTAATTTGTCCATTGACGGCAGACATATTAATTTTACTTCCAAGGACTTAGAACTCATTAAAAAATTCAAGATAATTCTGGGTTTAAAGAATAGAATAGGCAGAAAATCTAGGGCCAAAGAAGAAAATAAAAAGTATTTCCAAATTCAATTTGGGGATGTCAATTTCTACAGATTTTTATTGAGGATTGGTTTATCACCTAAAAAATCGAAGATCATTGGGGCTTTGGATATTCCGGATAAATATTTCTTTGATTTCCTCCGGGGTCACTTTGATGGCGACGGCACTTTTTACTCTTATTGGGATCCTCGTTGGAGATCAAGTTTCATGTTTTATACGGTTTTTATTTCAGCTAGTAAAGATCATATTGAATGGTTGCGGGATAGAATTTTTCGATTTTTGAAAATAAAAGGTCATATAACAAAAGATGGCAAGAAAATAGTCCATCATTTGAAATATGCTAAAAAAGAATCATTGAAATTATTGACCAAGATTTATTACTCTTCGGATGTGATTTGTTTATCCCGTAAGCGTTTGAAAATTGAGAAAGCATTATCTATAATCGGATTACGACTTTAAAATGCCCAGGTGGAGGAACTGGAAGACTCACTACCTTGAGGTGGTAGCGCCGGAAACGGCGTGGGGGTTCGAATCCCCCCTTGGGCACCAAAATGATTATTAATCTTGAGCAGATTACAACCAAAGACGGTGTAACCCTCGAAGGTTTATTTTTCAAACCAAAAAAGGGAAATCGCACTGCTGCAATCTGGGTATCGGGACTTACAGGCCGATTTTCGAATGCGCCGAAAAGAACATATACCTTAGCTGAATCTTTAAACCGAAGGGGCATTGCCTTCGCTGTTTTTGACCACCGCGGCCTTGGCACGATAAACACTCTTAAAAAGGGACTGGGCAGAAAGAAAAAGCATTTCCTTGCAGGAACCGCTTTTGAAAAGTTCGAACATTCGGTTTTTGACATTGATGCGGTAATCCGTTTCTTCGAAAAACGCGGCTATAAAAAAATCTTCCTTCTGGGCCACAGCACGGGCGCAAATAAGATTGCTTATTATTATTCAAAAACCGGCGGACGGAAAATTGCCGGTCTTGGCCTTTTAGGGCCCTTAAGCGACATTCCGGGACTAAAGAAGGGTTTAGGGAAAAACTATAAAAAAGCTATTAGATGGGCCGAAGATATGGCGAAAAAACAGAAAAAGTCAGCCCTTCTTCCGTTCACTCTTTCGGGCGGAAAATTTTGGGGAGCGGAGCGCTTTTTGAGTATCGCAAAAGAAAAAAGAAAAGAGGATACCTTTCCGTATTATGACCCATCAAGGAAATTTTATTGGGCAAAAAGAGTAAAATGCCCGATTTTGGTGCTTATCGGCGGAAAAGACCAATATGCCGATAGGCCAGTTAAAGAGATTTTAAGGGCTTTCGAAGAACAAATACCGGGCACTTATCTCACTCTTCGAATTCTTGGGGGAGCAGATCATAATTTTAATGGCAAAGAAAAGGAACTTGCGAAAGAACTTCTAAACTGGATTATCAAGGCCCGCCTATTGCCACTCCCAAGGAAAGGAGTACGCTAAAAATAGCTTATGGCCACAGAGCAGAGGAGTGGTCTTGAAAACGAGACAATGGTTTGAAGCAACCGCTTTGATTTTATTATTGTTGCCAGCCTGTAATTTTTTCCGTTCGAGCGACGTCACTACGCAAAAAGGAACTATTGTTGAAGTTTATGTAAACGAATCTTTTACCTCCGCAATTTACGCAATTAGGGGCGAGGCGAGCGCTACGGCTAAAATCGCTCTTTCGGGTTGTCGCGGTGTTTCCGGATTTCGAAAGTGCGTATTGCCTTGGAGCATTGCTGATCCGCAATCGGGAGTCGTCTTTCAGGTAAAACTTCTGGGTTATTCTGATTGCCCGCTTATAACTCCCTGGAGCTCGATGGATTTAAGACACCGGTGTTACAATACTCCAGTAATCTACGATTTCGATGAACAAGTCATTATTTTAAGGATTGATTACCCGCTTTCTCAATCAAGGTATGAGCTCCGGCCAGCAAATTCCGAAGATGCCCTTCCACTCTCAAAAAGGAGAGCGCAATGAAAAGATCGCTCACAACCTTAAGGATTTTGGTTTTCGCGGCATTGTTTGGATGTGGTCAAAAACCTGAAACGAATATTTCTCCGGAGCCGGACCAGGTCTGGGTCAGAATAATTAATCATCATTGGTCGGATGTTAATGTTTATGCTATTGACCCCAAGAGCGGTCAAAAAATCAGAATCGAAAGCAACCTGCCCTTTGGTGGAACAAGGAAAGTAAAACTGCCCCGAAGTTTTTACTCGAATTCAGAAGTAATTTTTCAAATTCATCTCATAGGCGGACGTTCTGAATACGTCTGTCACGAATCCCCGATCCGTTTCTCTCGAGGCGGTACCATAAAACTGGAAATCAAAAACTACCTTCCACTTTCATCCTGTAGCCTAGAACCAAAATTCGATAATCCGGAACGTTAAAATTCAAGGTTTTTAGACTAGAAAAGTAGATTTTTACTTGTTTTTTAACCTACTAATTGATATAATAAAAGTACCCAAAATCGGGTATTTTTGTTAGGGCTTTGCCTAAAATTTCAAGTCGCAGATGAAGAAATTTTAGATACAAAACCTTAATTTTAATAACATCGGCATGCCGGAAAATAATTACAGCGCAAAAGATATATATGTTTTGGAGGGCCTTGAACCGGTTCGGAAAAGGCCGGGGATGTACATCGGCTCAACTGGCCCCGAAGGAGCGCACCATTTAATTTGGGAAGTGGTTGATAACTCAATTGATGAAGCGATGGCGGGATATGCCAAAAATATCAAAATCGAGCTTTTCAAAGATAATAAAGTCGCGGTCGCGGATGACGGACGAGGAATACCGGTTGATACCCACAAACAAACCAAAAAATCGGCCTTAGAAACCGTGCTTACTACGCTTCACGCCGGCGGTAAATTTGGCGGCGAGTCATATAAAGTTGCGGGCGGACTCCATGGGGTCGGGGTTTCGGTTGTCTGCGCCCTATCGCAATGGATGAAAGCCGAAGTTTGCCGCGACGGAGGACTCTACGTCCAAGAATATGTAAGAGGAGTACCAAAATCCAAAGTTAAAAAGACGGGGGCTTGCAAAAAGACGGGAACAAAGATTACTTTTGATCCCGACCCCCAAATTTTTCCAAAAATTGAATTTGACAAGAAAAAAATTTTGGATCATTTGCGCCAGCAGGCATATCTCACCCCCGGCGTAAAAATAACGATTATTGACGAGAGAGAAAAAGAGCCGTTCGCTTACGGATTTTATTTTGATGGGGGACTCAAGTCTTTTTTAAATTACCTTATTGAAGGCGAGGAACCGATCCAGGACCACCCTTTTTACGTGAATAAAGTTCAGGATAATATTGTCGTTGAAGCCGCATTTCTCTATACGAACGATGACGAAACCCAAGAATTAAGTTTTGCGAATAATATCTTTACTTCAGATGGTGGAATGCACTTAACGGGTTTTCGATCGGCTCTCACAAGAGGTTTAAACGATTACGCGAGAAAAGAAGGTTATTTGAAGGAGTCTGAAGAAAATCTGACCGGAGATGATGTAAGGGCGGGACTAGACGCTCTGGTCTCCGTAAAAATAAGGAACAAAGAACTCCAGTTTGAGGGTCAAACCAAAGCTCGTCTGGGAAACCCCGAAGCAAGAACGGCGGTTGAAGCTGTCCTCTCCGACGCTCTAAAAGATTTCTTGGAAAAGTACGGAACTGACGCAAGAAGGATCATTGAAAAGAATTTGCTCACTGCGAAAGCGAGGCTTGCAGCCCGGGCCGCAAAAGAAGCCGTTCTCCGCAAAGGCGCTTTTGAGGGGCTTACTCTCCCGGGAAAACTTGCCGATTGCAGTTCGCGAAGCGCCGAGGAATCAGAACTATTCATCGTTGAAGGAGATTCGGCCGGTGGTAGTGCAAAACAGGGCCGCGATCGTCACACTCAAGCGATTTTACCCTTAAAAGGTAAGATCTTGAATGTTGAAAAATCCCGAATTGATAAAATGCTTTTAAATAAGGAAATTAAGTCTTTGGTTATTGCCCTTGGCACTGCGATTTCGGAAAACTTTAATATCGAGAAGCTTCGTTATCACAAGGTAATTTTAATGACTGATGCCGACGTTGATGGAGCTCACATCCGCACCCTTCTTTTAACTTTATTTTACAGATATTTTCCACAGATTATCGGGAATGGCCACCTCTATATTGCTCAGCCGCCCCTTTACAGAATCCAGAAAGGAAAGGACGTAAGGTATGTTTACAGCGACAAAGAAAAAGAGAGTACTCTAAAATCCATAGGCCACGAAGTCAATATTCAGCGCTACAAGGGTTTGGGAGAAATGAACCCCTCGCAACTTTGGGAAACGACAATGGACCCGAGCGTAAGAGTTCTTAAGCGTGTTACCGTTGATGACGGAGCGGCAGCAGATAAATTATTTGATATTTTAATGGGCGAAGTGGTTGAGCCGCGAAAGAATTTCATTCAGGCGAATGCCTCAACAGTCAAGAACCTTGACGTATAAGTAAAAAATCACTAATATATCACTAATTCGCACGAGCACGAATAACACTAATAAATCCGCGACTATGCTTTCTAAATTAAAGACATTTTTACTGGAATCGCGCCAGGAATTGAAAAAAGTGAACTGGCCCAGCCGGGAAGAAACGATCCGGTACACGATTTTCGTGATCGGATTATCTTTGGCCGTGGCAATTTTTTTAGGGATATTGGACTTTATTTTCTTAGCGGCCCTGAAAAATTTCATATTATAAATGCTGGGAATCAATAAAATTGAAAATAAGAATAAGCGTCACTGGTATGCGATCCACACTTATGCCGGCTATGAAGACGCGGTTGCAAGGTACCTTAAACAGAGAGTTGAATCCCTTGCAATGACCGACAAGATTTTTAATGTCGTTGTCCCCAAAGAAACGAAGATAAAAGTAAAAAGCGGAAAGCGGCAGGTAATCGAAGAAAAAATTTATCCGGGCTATGTTCTTGTAGATATGGTTTTAGATAATGATTCCTGGTACGTAGTGAGGAACACTCCTCGCGTAACCGGTTTTGTGGGATCAAATGCCGCGGTGCCCACCCCACTCTCAAAAGAAGAGGTTGATAATTTAATGGTCCGAATGGGCGAGAAAGAGCCGACCTTCAGGGTGGATCTTAAAATCGGCGAAATGGTGAAAATCACGGACGGTCCCTTTAAAGATCATGACGGTAAGGTTTCGGAAGTGGACGAGGAAAGAGGCAGGGTAAAAGTATTGGTGCTTGTGTTCAATCGGGACACTTTGGTAGAGTTAGATTCTCTTCAGGTCCAAAAAATCTAGACATGGCCAAGGCTATCAAAACACAACTTAAGTTACAAATCCCGGCGGGAGCGGCAAATCCGGCGCCTCCGATCGGTCCGGCTTTAGGCCAGCACGGTGTAAACATCGGGGCTTTTTGTCAGCAGTTCAATGAAGCGACAAAAGGAATGGTAGGGGATATAATCCCCGCAGAAATAACGATCTATATGGACCGGTCTTTTGATTTTAAATTAAAAACACCGCCGGCTTCAGCGCTTTTGAAAAAAGCAGCTGGTATTGAAAAGGGCTCAAAAACTCCGCATTCAAGCAAGGTGGGGAAAGTGACAAGGGAAGATTTGCGAAAAATAGCAGAAAAGAAAATGGTGGACTTGAATACTGATAACGTTCACGCGGCAGTAAAAATCATCGAAGGCACGGCTAAAAATATGGGAATTACGATAGAATAAGGCCGAATCGCTTGACCACGATTCGGTTTTTTTGTATCTTACTAGAAGCTCATTTCGTTCTGGAGATGCGTCATGTATCTTGTTCTCACGGATCAAAACGCACGCGACACGACCGTTGCTTCTCTTGCACCTCGTTTGATCACCGATGACGCAGAAAAAGCTCTTGAAGCTGCAAGGATCATCCAGAAAAATTATCAGGAAACTCCTTTTGTATCCCGCATCATCATCTATGACCTAAATCCCAATTCAGTTTACACTTTGCACGATTTCTGTCAGGCCGTTAGAAGAGAAGATGGGAATGGGCTGATTGTTTACATTTCCCGGAAAAGTTGGGATAACAAAAACGTTTGGGTAGAAAAGTTTTTTGGGGTATTCGAGAGATTTGTTACAACTACCACAAAACCTGCACCCACTTCCGCAAGATGCGTAAGCGGCGGCTGTGGCCATGGCCACGCCGGCGATCCGCCAGATGACTTCGGAGGAAGAGATTTCGATTAAACCGCTCAAAGGCGGTTTTTTGTTTTATCCACAGCTGATTTTATTTTAAATGGCTTATCATAAATTTAGCCGTTTTAGACAACAGGAAAATATGCCGGGACTAGGAAAATTTATTGCCATTTACGGCATCAATAATTTGGGGAAAACCACTCAAGCGCAAATGCTTGTTCGAAGAATCAATGAATCGTCCCAGAACGGCGTTGATTGCATATATTTGAAATACCCCCTCTATGACCTTGTACCCACAGGCCCGGTTATCAATGATTACCTAAGGAGTGGTAACCCGCTTAGACTTTCACCTCAAACATTCCAGGTTTTAAACGTTTTGAATAGAAATCAATTTGATGGAATCGTTAGAGCTCACCTGACATTGACACAGACTGATGAGAGTGATCGGTTTACTCACATTGTTGCCGAAGATTATATTGGTACGGGCATTGCTTGGGGGGTTGGCGCCGGAGTAGATGAGGAATTTCTAATTGAACTCAACACCCATCTCGTAAATCCCGATATCGCATTCCTTTTTGACGGTAAAAGATTTGATGAAGGCAGAGAAGAAGGTCACACCCATGAAAGTAATGACGACTTAACCGAAAGAGTGAGATTGATTCATTTAGATCTCGCAAGGAAATTCGGCTGGCACGTTGTAAACGCGAATCGTCCAAGAGAAATAATTCACGAAGAGATCTGGTCCAAGGTAGAACCGCTTCTCGGAAAATAACAAAACCCCGAACTGGGGTTTTTATTTATTTTTCTATACGCGAAGGAATTTCGTTTCTCCGAAGAAGGTCGCCAAAATGAGAAGTAATGCCAACATCACCTTTTAGAACAATGCCCGCATTTTCGTTTTTGGCCTCTTGAATTCTTTCTCTTAACCTTTCTAGGCCATCTGAAACGGGGAATACAATAAATAATTCCGGCTCTCCAGGATATATCACCGCTCCCTTTGAAATTGATCTGCCGACATGAAGTTGAACTATCCAGACACCCAGACCGTCGTAAACCCATTCAAACCGGACTGGTCCAAGCATCTCACAAAGTTCATGCCACGTTTTTGAAATAAGTTCCTTGAGTCTCAAGGGCAATTCTTTGAGGGGCCTCTCTTCGCCAACCATGAAACTATCTCCGCGACCCTCTTTACCTTCAATTATCAACAAACCTTCAGAATCAGTTATCGCCGCTCCTGAATATTTTGCCCAAACGCCTTCTTGCCAGAGAACAGAAGAAATAGATTTCCCTTCGGGATCCTCTGTCTGCGTTAATTTGAATGGATCGCACCATCCCTTCTTGGTAGTAAAACGTCCCGGCTCTTGTTCAGAAGGACACGTTCTTAACCAACCTGATTCGTTTGAATTCGTATGCCGCCCGAAAGCAAAATACGGAATTAATCTTCCAAAAACATGAGTGTAAGGAACTGGAAATCCTAAAAGGTGGGCCATTAACAAACCAAAAGTCTTATCTCCCATATCTTTGCTGTATCGATTTGGCCAAGAAGGCGTCGGAGCAGCCGGCAATGTGGTTGAAGACATATCTTCAACCTGCCAGATAACCAAACGTTCTTTTCGATAACCAACAGGATTTGGACAAATCGTTAACTCAACCCGACAGTGTTCTCCGTAAGGAATTGTTGGATAAAAACCATAAACCGCTTCGATTAAAGAAAATCCGAGAGAACGAGATAGGGTTGTACAACCCGGTTTTTCAACACATCTTGGAATATCCTTAGAAGCAAATTCAAGCCAGTCACCCAAAAGCACTCCCGAAAAACCACCATCCATAATATCAATTTCTTCGTTGATAATAATGTAGTAACCTTTCCTAATCATTTCTCGAGCAGCCGCCGCAGCTTTATTAACATCCCCAAAACCCAATCTGGGTCCCCATAAAAATGGATTGCCATCCGGTTTGTCGGGCAAAAAAGTTCGGATATTAACGCAACTCGCATTGGCTCTATACATTGCCCGAATCGCTTCTTCGATCGAGTCAAATTTTTGATCTGGTCTTAGTCCTTCGATTCGATGAAACCTTTGTTTACTATTTGGCCCATAGCTTACAAATTGGGCAACGTTCGAGCCATCTTGAGCGATACAATCAAGAACTTCATCCTTCAGCATCTTTATCTCCTTTATGCAATTTTCAAGTATAGATTCTTGTAGTAATATAGAGGAAATGATTCAAGTCCGCAAACCAAAATTGATTCTCGACCCGATTTTGGGGGTAATAGAGGTGACGGAGATTCTCCCCTTGATTGACGTCAAAGAGTTCCAATTGCTCGGCTTTAAACATCAGCTTGGTCTTAATTCAATGATTTTTCCGGCGGCAACGCATACCCGCAAACAGCACTCACTTGGTGCTTACAAACGGACAAGAAGGCTTGCAAGAGACTGGCTGGATTATGGTTTTATAAATCAGGAAGAAGCCAAAGCGCTTCAGGTTTATGCCCTTTACCACGATATCGGCCACGGGCCCTTTTCTCACGTAACCGAAAGTTTGGGCAAGGTAGATCACGATAAAAGGGGATTACAGATGGTTGAGAACTTAAAAGAAAAGATAGAGAGCGTCGGCTGCAATTATAATCTTGTTCACGATTTTTTCTCACGCAAGAATAAATTATATCTTGCGGTTTTCGACAAGAATTTAGGGATGGAAAAGCTTGACTATCTTGAAAGAGATTCTTTTTATACAATCGGCGAACGGCCGGGAGTTGAATATCTCGCAAAACACATTTATTTCATAGATAGCGACGTTGTAATTGATGAAGTAGCGATTGATTCGGCAAAAGCCATCCAGGATTTTTATATTAAAATGTCCAAAAACGTTTACCTTCGGAAAAAATCGTCAATTCTCCAGCGCCTCATCGAAAAAATGACAATTCTTTTAATGGCGGACGGACTAACCGAAGAAGAGCTTTTCGGCTTAACCGATTTTGGACTTTTGGGGAGATTTGAGACCTCTTCCAATAAACTTTTGCGTTTTTATCATCAGAATTTTATTCATGGAGTTTTCCCGAAACTCGCCTTGGAATTTAAATATTCGAGTCGCGCTACAGAAGGGGACTTGAGTTATAAATCGCTTAAGGTGATGGGTCTCAAAGATGAGGTTCTCGATAAACTTTTAAGTTCTTCGCACATAACCGACTTCAAGAGTTTAGAAGCCTTAGAGAAAAATCTAGCCAAGCTTGCTAATATTCCGGAAGAAGCCTTGATCGTTATCCCGCCATTTTCAAAAGAAAGATTTGACCCTCAAGACATTAAGGTCTACAGCCGAGAGGGGAGAACAAGAATGCTTTCTGAAATATATCCGAATCACTTCCAAGCGATGAAAGAATACGGCCGGTCACATTTGAGCCTCAAAATTTGCGTTCTAGAAAAATACCGCAAAGCTTTATATGACCAGGCAGAAAAAGTCAGGGACTATCTGATCGAGCTAATAACTAGTTAATAATGACTTCTTACTAATATGAAATATGAACCGACTATTGGTCTTGAAATCCATGCCCACCTTAAGACGCGAACAAAAATGTTTTGTTCCTGCCCGAATAGTTTTGATGAAAATCACCCAAATACGAACGTCTGCCCAATCTGTCTTGGGCACCCAGGAACGCTTCCGACCATAAACCAAGAAGCGGTCTTAGCAGTCGTAAAATTAGGACTCGCTTTAAGGGGAACAATCGCGGATCAAACTCATTTCGACCGGAAAAGTTATTTTTATCCCGATTTGCCGAAAGGCTATCAGATTTCCCAATATGAGCATCCGCTTGTCGAGGGCGGGGTTTTAAACGGCGTGCATATCCGAAGAATTCATCTTGAGGAAGACGCCGGACGGCTCATACACGAAACAAACAACAAGAAACAAGCAACAAGTTTAGTTGATTTCAACCGCGCCGGCACGCCGCTTATAGAACTTGTCACCGAACCGGATATAAAGACTGCCGAAGAGGCAGTTAAATTTGCGAAAGAACTTCAGCTGATTTTAAGATGCCTTGAGGTTTCTGACGCTAATATGGAGAAGGGGCAAATGAGAGTTGAGGCAAATATCAGTTTGAATATGGGGGTTAAGGTGGAGGTTAAAAACATCAATTCTTTCAAAGCGGTTCACGATGCGATTGAATACGAATTGAAACGGCAAGAAGAATTATTGGAAGGGGGCAAAAAAGTGGTTCAGGAAACGATGGGGTGGGATGAAGCTAAAAAAATAACCGAGAGCCAAAGAACAAAAGAATCAGCCCACGATTACCGCTATTTCCCCGAACCAGATTTACCACCGCTTGATCTAAAAGATTGGGATTTTGAAGATATGCGGCGCCACTTGCCGGAATTACCGAGCGCAAAAAGAGAACGTTTCGCAAAGGAATATGGCTTGGATCCACAAAAAATTGAAATCCTAGTAGAAGATAAAGATCTCGCAGAATATTTTGAAGAGACAGCATCAGAACTTAAATCCAAACTACCAACTACTGACTACCAACTACTGACTAATTATCTTCTAAGCGATCTTAAAGGATTGATGCAACAAAAAGAAATTTCTTTTGGAGATCTGAAAATAAATCCTGAAGAATTTGCCCATTTAATAACTCTTACATCTGAAGGGAAACTCTCAAGCCGTCTAGCAAAGGATTTGATGCTCAAGATGCTTGATTCTGGAGAAGATCCGGAAACGATCATGAAATCGGAAAGCATAAACCTAATAGATAACGTTGAGGAACTCGCAAAAATAATCCGAGAAATCATTGGGAAGAATCCAAGGGCAGTCACCGATTATAAAAAAGGTAAATCCGAGGCTTTACAATTCCTTCTCGGACAAGTTATGGCCAAAACCAAAGGCCAAGCCGATCCTGAAATAGCCCAAAAAATCCTTGCCGAAGATTTGAAAAACTTTTAGAATAAAACTAGCTAATTGAAATTCGGAAGGTGGCCAGAATGGCTTACAAAATCTCCGTAATTCCGAAAAAATTACCGTGGATATCATGGTTTACGAACGACTGGACACCGCTTGTTCCTTTTCCGGCCGGTATCTCTGTTTTGAAGACAGGATGGATAGATTCTCTCCGAGAACACCTCGTGAGAAACCCCTACGTACTTCTCGGTTACCCTGAGTCATCGGTCGCTGTATTTGCTCTTGTCAAATCATTTCAAAACATTAAAAGCGATAACGGATTTATGAATCTTGGCTTGAGTCTCAATTTCAGGGTTATTGTCGATCCTATAGAAGAGATCGATGATCTATTTTTCTGTGAATGGAGGGAATTCGAAGAGACGCAACCTACGCCGGAAAGATTCAAATCGAAATACTTTGAAGATTTGATTGATAAGCTGAGAAAGCTTATGGCGCAGATATTAATTTATACCGAGGAGGAAAATATAACCCTTTCCACCCGCAGGCTTTCGGAGCAAACAGTAAGTCACTTTATTGATGAATGTGCGATGAAATTGAACGAATTTGCAGAAACGTCTTCTAAGGAAAAAAACACGCTCATTAGAGACCGTCTTGTTGAAATATTGACGGAGACAGACATTGAACAAAGACTCATTAGGACGATTGGGCTTGCTTCTGTCATTTTTGAAGAAATTAAAAAAACAGCTGAAGGTTCAAAAGTACCTCTTGGCAAAGCGGGGTCTGTCACCGACACATCACTTAGAGGAAAGTTTGAAGTGAAGAAAGATAAAATACCCCCCGAAGTGGGGGATATAATTGAGACCGAATTAAAAAGACTCGGAAATATAGGACGGGACTCTCTCGAATCCAGTATTGGAGAGAAATATGTCGAACGTTTGCTTAAATTTCCGTGGGGAGTGTATACCGAAGACAATACTGATCTTTTAAGGGTGGAAGAGATATTAAACGAAGATCATTTTGGGTTATTTGCCCTTAAAGAAAGGGTCATAGAGTTTTTGGCGGCACGACAATTAAATCCAAAAATGAAGGCGCCAATTATTCTTTTTGCCGGCGCTCCTGGATTAGGAAAAACATCGCTGGGTCAGTCAATAGCCCGTGCCTTGGGTAGGAAGTTTATCAGAACTTCTTTGGGTGGCATTAACGACGAAGCGGAGATAAGAGGTCACCGAAGAACCTACATTGGTGCTAATCCCGGAAGAATTATTGAGTTTATCACTCGATGTGGCAGCATGAACCCCATCTTTATGCTTGATGAAGTTGACAAATTGGGACATGGCGGTGGATCTAGTGGCGATCCTCGATCAGCGCTCTTGGAGGTTTTAGATCCGGAACAGAATTTTTCTTTCGTTGATAATTACCTTGCGGTTGGAGTCGACTTATCAAAAGTTCTTTTTATTACAACGGCCAATATTGCTGATCATATCCCAGAACCACTACTCGATCGGATGGAACTGATCGAATTCTTGGCTTATACGGAAGATGAAAAGATCCAAATCGCAAAGCTTTTTCTTGTCCCTAAACAACTTCGGGAAAATGGGTTGTCGCAAGAACAATTCCAAGAAAGAGGCAAGGAGATATTAAGTGTTGAAATTACCGATGCCGCTCTTCGGGCAATCATCAACGACTATACCGCAGAGGCTGGTGTCCGGCACCTCGAAAAAAGAATTGCATCCATTGCAAGGAAAATCGCAAGAAGAGTTAAACAAAACACATTAGGATCCGTCACAACCCTAACGATTAATGAGAATGATCTTGTCGAGTACTTAAAAAAGCCCCTAGAAAAACACAATATTCTGAAACCCTTGCCAATCGGAGTGGCACCAGTAGCGGCTGTTTCACACGGAGGCGGATCTATATTTTTTGTAGAAACCGCCTATCGCAAAGACAGTGATCATAGAAAAATCAAAGTGACCGGTGTCAAGGGAAGTTCTGCAGAATACGTTGGGAGAATTATTGAAGAATCAGCTGACATCGCTTGGGATTTTCTTTTTAAAGAAGGTGGAATTCTTCAAGGCTTATTTACTGAAAAAATGTATTTACGAATCCATTTTCCTGACGGTAGCACACCAAAAGACGGACCATCTGCCGGCATACCAATCCTTTTCGCGCTCTACTCTCTTTTTACCAATCAACCCGTTAAGCCGTATTTGGCATCTACCGGAGAGATTACCCTTTCTTTGGGTGAAATTGAACCCGTTGGCGGAATCAAAGAAAAAATTCTAGCAGCCGCTCGAGCTGGTGCAAAACAATTTCTTGTTCCCAAAGCTAACTTGAATGACGTTGATGGCATACCCCAGTCGGTAAAAGACCAAATTGAAATCACGCCATGTCAATCGATGATGGAAGCTTTGACAATAGCTTTCCCCGATTGCCCTCGCTTAAAGAAAGATACGAATTAATAATTTATTTGCGCTCCTATAGGGGGCGCTTTTTATTTAATAAACGTATTTGTTAACTTTTCGGCTTCTCTTGGGTTTTCTACCCAGTGAATCCTTTTGTCTTTTTTGAACCAGGTCATCTGGCGCTTCACGTAATCATAGATCGCTTTTAGGAGCTCTTTTATCATTTCTTCTTTAGAAATTTTCTTTTGCAAAAATTGAGCGCCGTATCGATATTCCAAACCAAAACTTTCTAATTTTTTATAAGATATGCCGGAGTCGTGCAATTTTTGCACTTCTTTTATCATCCCAAGCTGCAACCTTTTTAGAAGCCTTTCACGAATCAATTTTTTAAGCGTTCCTTTATCTTTTTTTATTCCGATCATTAATACTTCCGCCCGCAATGGTTCGAACTTTAATTTTGGAACAACGCTCATCGCTTCGATTATTTCAAGAGCTCGAATAAGCCGGCGACGATTTTTAGAGTCGATCTCCTTTGCTCGCCGAGGATCTTTCTTTTTTAAAATTTCAAAAAGTTCTTCCGTGGATTTCTTCTCTAGTTCTTTCCTCAATTTAAAATTCGGTTTTACCTCAGGAATAACTAATCCATCAATAAGCGCCCGAATATAAAGCCCTGTCCCGCCACAGACAATTGGAATTTTCTTACGTTTTAGAATATCTTTAATGGCTAATCTTCCTAATTTCTGATACCGTGCAACTGTAAAAGTTCTTTTGGGACTTACGACATCAATAAGATGATGTCTTATACCTTTATAAAAGAATAACACCTCCTTCACGATCGTGAAGGAGGTGTTATGAATTGATCTTGCTCTGAAATTCAGTATTTTTTTATCGCGAGATACTTTCCCGGAACCAATATCCATTCCTTTATAAACTTGGCGCGAATCGGCAGAAATAACCTCTGCGCCATTCCAGCCAGAGGCTGGTCCGCCTTTGGCGGAAAATTTACGAGCAAGCTTAACGGCCAGTCCACTTTTTCCGGAAGCGGTCGGCCCTACGATAACGATTATTTTCATACGGTTCCTTGACACCATATTTAGTTAGATTAATACTTAAAATCAGCACAAGAACAAGAGGAGAGGAATGCAACGATGAAGAAACGCTATATCTTGGAAGCACTTAGTCTGGTAGCTCTCGCTCTTGGTGTATATTGGTTCTTCAAAAATCTCGACGAAGAGATAGACGACAATGGAGATTCTGATCTGGGCGTCGGTTCGCCAACGGAAGCTGATTTGGAAAGAATCTGGCAATCAGGGGGGGATAATAAATGATAATCAAAATTGGATTGAGAGAAATCGAATTTCCTGACGACTCTCTAAAAACCCCCGCTTTTAAAAGAGGAGTTGAAGATTGTCTAAGGGGTTTGCCTCCCCGCGAAGGCATTTCAGACTATCTCGATGGTTGGATAGACACCAAGAAACAAGCATATGTACAAATGAGATGTAAATTCACCCCCGAAGAAATAAACCAGATTGTTAAAGCAGTAGAATCAGTCAGTGCAACTTAAGCGCCACCCGGCGCTTTTTGTTTTCTGTCCCGTCACTACTACATTTCCAAAACTAGGTGATATGACATGTCATATCACCCATTTTATTTACACTCATTCAACTAACTCTTACGGGTTTTTATTTCCAAAACTAAGCTCTCAACAAATTCTTGGAACGATTCTATAGTTGTTTTGTCATTGTGCCTTCTGCGAACACTAACAGTTCTATTCTGTTTTTCTTTTTCGCCGACAACCAAAATGTAGGGAATTTTTTGGAGCTCGGCTTCCCGAATCCTTTTACCCAATGAATCATTAGATTCTGCAAGTTCCGCTCTTATGTTGCGTTCTTTTAACAATTTTAAAACCTCCTCAGCATAATCCTGAAATTTCTCGCTTATCGCAAGGACTTTTGTCTGCACTGGCGCAAGCCAGGTTGGAAAATCTCCGGCGTAGTGCTCCAAAAGATATGCCATAAACCTTTCGTGAGTCGAAAGGGGAGCACGGTGAATTACGAACACTTCCTTATTCTCTTTACCGTTTTTATCATGATAATTTAAATCGAACCTGGATTTTGCCGCAAAATCAAGTTGAATTGTCGACATTGTCTCCTCTCGGCCGACTACTGATTTAAATTGGATATCAACCTTGGGACCATAGAAAGCCGCTTCGTCTTGAGCTTCTACGCACTTAACACCCATTTTTTTGAGGACATTTCTCAAAACCTCTTCTGATGTTTTCCAATTTTTCGGTTCGTTGATATACTTCTTTTTATTTTTGGGATTCCAAAGCGACAATCTAAACCAGTAATCCTTGAATCCGAAGACCTTGAAGTAATGGAGAGTTAATTCAACAACCGATTTAAATTCTTCTTCAATTTGGTCTTCGCGGCAATAAATGTGAGCGTCGTTCATTGAAAGCATTCGGACACGAAGAAGACCAGCAAGAGTACCCGAAAGTTCATTCCGATAAACCGTTCCATATTCGGCTAAACGCAAAGGTAAATCTCGATAACTTCGCGGTTCTGATTTATAAACCAGGTGGGCAATGGGGCAATTCATTGCTTTTACATAATAATTACCGTCGTCAAGTTTCATTGGTGGGAACATTGACTCAGCATAATAGGGAAGATGGCCCGATTTTTTGAATAATTCTTCCTTAGCGATGTGAGGAGTGGAAATTCTTTGGTAGCCGTATTTTGTCTCCATTTCTTTTGCGAAATTCTCTATTTCGTCTTTGATAATTGTGCCGTTGGGCAACCAAATCGGGAGACCAGAACCTACAAGTTCATTAAAAGTGAATAATTTTAATCTTTTGCCCAATTCTCTGTGATCTCTCTTTTTTGCTTCTTTAAGCATCTCTAGATAATTTTCAAGTTCTTTTTTTGTTCCAAAAGCAACCCCATAAATCCTCTGAAGTTGAGGATTTTTTTCACTGCCGCGCCAATAGGCACCCGCGATATGGGTTAATTTAAAAGCATCCGGATTAATTTCCGAAGTATTTTTAACGTGACCTCCCCGGCACAGATCTATAAATAAAGAATTTAGAATATAGGATTTAGGATTTAGGAAATCTTTCGAACTAAAATTCTCGGGCAAGTGACCGGTAATATAAACGGTAAGTGGTTTTTTATCTTTAGCGAATTCTTTTATTAAATCGATCTTGAACGGCTGGTCTTTGAAAATTTTCTTAGCTTCTGCCGCAGTGACTTTTCTTCCAAAGAAGGGGAGTTTCTGGTTTATAAGCCTCCGCATCCCTTTTTCAATTCCCAATAAATCATCGTCTGTAATTCGTGATAATTCGTGTTCAGATTTGTAATCATTCGTGATTAAAAAATCATAATAAAACCCATTTTCAATCGTGGGACCAATTCCCAATTTTGTTTTCGGAAACTTCTCCAAAACCGAGGCCGCCAAAAGATGGGCCAAGGAGTGACGAACATTTTCTAGATTTTGCATATCATTTATTATAACTTTTTTCAAAAAGAATTTTCTCTTGTTTGCGGTGGCAGTCCTCAATAACTCTCAAACAAAATCTCTTTCTATTTTCTGAACGAGACTCTCTAAGGAATAGCGTATAAATTACCGAAGCGAACGAGGGGAAAGCCGGAACTGATCCCGAGCTTGTCGAGAGGAGAATTCCGGAAGGCTTCCCGAAGTGAGCTAGAGCAAATTTATCTATTTCGAAGAACTGGCGAGAGAGGAAAAGGAAAGATATTTTACAACTCTTTTACTTCGTCGCAGATAAGTTTGGGCTCATCGCCCCGCCAAGATAATCGGCCATTTACCATAACGGCCTTATTTTCCTGCCAGGCTAGGGGATATTTCGTAAGAGTATCCGAAAAAACTAAAAGTTCCATTTTGTTTTCCAAGTCTTCTAAAGTCACAAAAAGCATCGGGTCTCCTCTTTTGGTAAGAATTTTTTGAACGCCGGAAATAATGCCCGCAAGCCGCAATCTTGGGCCTCGTTCAACCGGAGGCAATTTCATTACGTCTTTGATGGGCTTTACATAATCTTTCACCTTCGGAAGATAGGCATTAAACGGATGATCGGTGATATAAAGTCCCAAAAGTTCCTTTTCCCAGGAAAGCGTAAGACTTTTGTCAGCCGCTTTCCCGGGTTTCATTCTTAGAGATGTTCGCAGGGCCCCACTCCCAAAAAGATTGTACTGGTTGCTTGCCCCCATCTTTTTTACAGCCTGATTGAATCTTAAAAGTTCTTCGATGTTGTCAAGAGTTTGCCCTCTCTCAACGCCCAAAGAATCAAAAGCTCCGCATTTAATAAAAGCTTCCAGAGATTTTTTATTAAGGTCCCGATGTTGAATTCTTGATAAGAAATTGGCGAGATCGGCAAAGGGGCCGCCTCTGGACCTTTCCTGAATGATGAAGCTCACGATATTCGCGCCGACATTTTTTACGGCAAGAAGGCCAAAGCGGATAGTGCTCGGAGCCGAACCGTCAACCGTGAAATTTTCAAAACTGGCATTGATGTCCGGCGGCAAAACCTTTATGTTCATTTTTTTTGTTTCACCGACCAAGAAATCAACTCTCTCAATATCAGTCCCCGAAATATTCAATAAACTTGTCGCAAATTCCGTCGGATAGTGTGCTTTAAGATAGGCCGTTTGGTAACTGATCATCGCGTAACATGCGGCGTGCGATCGGTTGAAACCGTATCTTGCAAAAGGCGGGAAAAGTTCCCAAATATTTTCGGCGGATTTTTGGTCAATGCCATTTTTGACCATCCCGTTTATAAGTTTTTCTTTTTGCTCATCGAGCAGTTTCTTTATTTTCTTGCCGATCGCTTTTCTCAAAGTATCGGCTTCGGCCAATGTGAAACCGGCAAGATCCCGCGCGATCTGCATCATCTGTTCCTGATAAACGCCGATCCCATAAGTTCTTCCCAAGATCGGTTCGAGTTTCGGGTGAAGATAAGTAACCGGCTCTTTGCCGAATTTCCGCTTGATGTAGTGAGGAATGAATTCGATAGGACCCGGGCGATTCAAAGAAACGAGAGCAATAATATCTTCGAGCTCGGTCGGTTTTAAGTCTCGCAAGATCGATCGGAGATGGTTTGCTTCTAGCTGGAAAACACCGGTTGTCTCTCCGCTCTGAAGTAATTTAAAAGTTTTGTCATCGTTTAGAGGAATCTGGTCAATGTCGATCGAAACATCGTGAAGTTCTTTTATAAGACGAAGAGTTTTTTCAATGATCGTCAAATTGCGCAGACCCAAAAAATCCATCTTGAGAAGCCCCAGGTCTTCAATCGAATGCATCTCAAATTGAGTAATAACCGTATCATCGCCTTGAGGGGCCCTCTGAAGCGGCACTAATTTTGTGAGCGGCTCGGCGGAAATGACGACCCCGCAAGCATGGACAGAAGCATGGCGAGCAACACCTTCAAGTTTCTTTGCCGAATCAATCAATCTTTTAACTTCTGGGTCGGAGGCATATTCGACTTTAAGTTCCGGAACACCCTCTAAAGACTGACTTAAAGTCGTATTAAAAGGTATCAATTTCGCGAGTTTATCGCAAAAGGCATAATTCATACCCATCGCCCTTCCGGCGTCTCTTAGGGCCGCCCGTGCCATCATTGTCCCAAAGGTAATGATTTGGGCTACTCGATCGGCGCCGTATTTTTCTCTCACATAAGCAACAACTTCATCGCGCCGGGTATCGGTAAAATCAATATCAATATCAGGCACCTGAATCCGGTCCGGATTCAAGAATCTTTCAAAGAGAAGATTATATTTCAAAGGATCAATATTCGTAATGCCCAAAATATAGGAAACTATACTTCCGGCAGCCGAACCACGGCCGGGGCCAACTACAATCCCATGAACTCGGGCCCAATTTACAAAATCCTGTACAACCAAAAAATAATCAGAAAATCCTGTTTTCTGAATTACGCTTAACTCTAGTTTCAATCGGTCTTCTATTTCCGGTGAAATTACATTAAAACGATTCGTTATTTTTTCCCGAACAAGTTTTTTCAAATACTCAAAAGAAGACGTTTCGCCTTCAGGGAGAATAAATCTCGGCAGTTTTGTTTTCTCGAGCTCAATCGTAAGATCGCATTTTTTTGCGATTTCGATCGTTGAATCTATCGCTTCGGGATATTGAGAGAAGATATTTATCATCTCATCCTCAGAACGGAGAGAAATATCATATTCCTTTAAACTCAAACGATCTTCATCATCAAGTTTGCTGTTTGTCTGAACCGCCAAAAGTGTTTCGTGGGCTGTCCGGTCGTCTTTATTCACATAATGAACGTCTTGAGTTCCAACAATTTTTATAT
>CAYIWX010000003.1:21685-23593 GCA_964367305.1 uncultured Candidatus Saccharibacteria bacterium | reverse complement strand
ATATCGAGCGGCCTCTTTTGGCTTTTTTTCTCCACTAGATAACTAAGAGTTTCTTGGGCAATGACCGCGATCGGAACCGAAAGTAAGATTCCCACAAAGCCGGCTACTTCTGCACCGGCAAGAAGAGAAACAATCACAATCACCGGATGCACTCTCATTGCCCGCCCCATTACAACCGGTATCAGAATATGATTTTCAAATTGTTGAAGAAGAAAAGCGAAAAGCAAAGAGTAAAGTCCCAAAGAAAGCGAATCGCCAATCGCCACTAAAAATATTACGGCGCCGGACAAAACTGGTCCAATAATCGGAACAATTTCAAAAACGGCGGCGAGAAGTCCCAACACCAAAAAATATCGAACACCCAAAAGCCAAAGGCCGACACTCACAAGAGCTCCCATAAGTAGACTCAGCGCAAGTTGGGCCCCAAACCATCTCCGAATTTTAATCTTAAATCGGTTGAAAACCGTAAGAATCGATTTCTCGTAGGTGTTCGGCAAAATTAGTCTCAACAATCTTTCGGGTCCGTCTTTCTCGGCTGAAAGATAAAAAGATATAAGGAGGGTGGCTAAAACCAAAACCGCTTTCGAAACAATCGTTGAAATTGCTCCAGTTACCGAGATGTTTGCTGCATTTAAATAATTAAGGGCTTTATCGAGATTTGCTCCTAAATTCTGAATAACGGTTTTGGGAAGACCGACTCCGAAGATTACAGATATTATTTTATTGAATTCTTCGAGAAACGAACCAGCTTCGACGATTAAGACCGGCACCACAAAATAAACGACGGCGCTCAAGATTAAAAGACCCGTCAAAAAGATTGCGAGTGTCCCCAAAAGACGGCTCACTCTTCTTTCTTCAAGGAAGCTTACAATCGGATCGAGACCAAGCGCGATCACAATCGCCGCCAAAAATACACTCACCGCCTCACGCGCAAAATAAAGAACGACTATTCCAAGAGCAAAAACAAAAATTCGCCAAAGGGTTTGCCAACTTACATCAAATGAAACTTTATTATCCATTCACTCTCAATATATCAGAGAATTTTTTGTCTTTAAAGGGGCCGATTACGGCAAGGTTCAGGCGGTCATTCGTAAAAATTGCATTCGCCACTTCTTGGATTTCTTTTGCTCCAACTTTCTCTATTTTTTCCGATAATTCCTTAGGGGTTAGCATCGGCACCCCCAAAATCTCCTGCCCCCCATAGAAGCCGGCAAGTTCGTCAGAAGACTCAAGGGAGAGGAAAATATGGCCAATAATATTGTCTTTTGACCGCCTTAACTCATCCTGCGGAACCTCTTTCTCCTTTAGAGCTCGGCACTCTTCAAGTATCGCCTTTAGAACACTCTCGATTTTTTTGTGGTCTACCCCGGCTGAAGCGAGAAACAAACCGTGGTCAGTATAAAGATCGGCAGAAGCTGAAACATAATAAGCGGCGCTCATTTCGGTTCTTATTTTCTGAAAAAGGCGCGAACTCATATTGCCGCCTAGAACATTTGTAAGGACTTCGAGAGCAAATCTTCTTTCATCAAACAAATCAAACGCCCGGAACCCTAAAGCGAGGTGGGTTTGATCCGATTCTTTGAAATCCACCCGCGATTGGGGTTTTTCTTGACTCTCTGAAGTTTTGGGCCTCGAAGACTTCGCGCCAGTATAAATGCTTTCAAAATATTTTTTTATTTTCTCTTCAACGCTCTTGGACTCAAAACCGCCAGCCACAACTACAAGGGTTCCTTCGGCAACGTAATGACTACCCCGGTATTTAAGAAAGTCATCGCGCTTAAGACTCAAAATATTTTCCTTAGGACCGGCTATTTTCCAGCCAGCCGGAGTGTCTCCATAAACCAAACCCAAGAAAGATTCTTGGACACGACTGTGCAGCAAATCTTCACGCATGTTTATCTCTTCAAT
>CAYIWX010000003.1:7124-21585 GCA_964367305.1 uncultured Candidatus Saccharibacteria bacterium | reverse complement strand
CCGTTATCAAGTTTTATTTTTTTAAAGATTTTCATCCCGTTAGAAAAGGTCTTTCGAGGTTCATGTTAATTTTTCCTCTAAATAATCTTTTAATTCTTTTATGCTGATTCTCTTTTGCTTAGTCGTATCTCTATCCCGAACCGTTACGTCTTTCTTCTCCAAACTATCAAAATCAACCGTGATGCAATAAGGCGTACCGATTTCGTCTTGACTGTAGTAGCGCTTACCAATATTTCCCCGTTCGTCCCAAGCGATATTTAAAGGATTTAGGATATAGGATTTAGGATTTAGGCCCCTAAGATCGTTATAAATTTCTCTCGCAAGTTCAACTAATTGCGGTTTGTTCGCTAAAAGCGGAAAAACTGCGGCTTTGTAGGGCGCAAGCGCGGGGTGAAGTTTCAAAACCACCCGATTCTTTCCTTGCCCGTCCGAAGCCTCGGCGGCGGAGGCGGGTTCTTCGGTATAGGCATCGCAGAGGATAGCAAGCATAATCCTTTCGATTCCAGCCGACGGTTCGATGACGTGGGGCAAATAACGTTCTTTGGTTTCTTCATCAAAATAAGTGAGGTCTTTGCCAGAAGTTTTTTGGTGTGCATTCAGATCAAAATCGCCGCGGTTTGCAATCCCTTCAATTTCTTGCCAGCCGAAAGGAAATTTGTACTCGATGTCCACGGTTTCTTCCGAGTAATGGGCTCGCTCATCTTTTGATTGTTCATGTTCACGAACCTTAAGCCCGAGGGATTTGTACCAATTGACTCGCGCTTTAACCCACTCCTTGAATGCTTTTCCGGCATCTTTTGGTCTCGTAAAGTACTCAACCTCCATTTGCTCGAATTCACGAGTCCGAAAAATAAAGTCTTTCGGATTTATCTCGTTTCGCCACGCTCGACCGATCTGAGCAATACCAAAAGGAAGTTTTAGTCTCATTGTATCAATATAGTTCTTGAAATTTAGAAAAATACCGCCAGCCGTTTCGGGCCGGAGATAAGCGACCGATGCCGAATCTTCGGTGGACCCCACAAAAGTTTTGAACATCATGTTGAATTGTTTTGCTTCAGTAAAATCTTTTCCTTCGCAATTAGGACAGACGCCATCTCCGCCAGGGGCGGATCCGCCTCTGGCGGAAAAATCGTCGGCTTTAAATCTCGTGTGGCATTTTTTGCATTCGACCATCAAATCAGAAAAACTACTAACATGTCCCGAAGCTTCCCAGGTTTTTGGATTCAAAATAGTCGCGGAACTCAAACCCACAACGTCTTCACGTAATTGGACAACATCCCGCCACCAAGATTGCTTAATATTAAACTTAAGCTCATTGCCCAAGTGGCCAAAATCATAAAAACCGGCGAGGCCCCCGTAAATTTCCGAGCCGGGATAAATGAATCCCCGTCGTTTCGCAAGACTCACTATTTTTTCAAGAAGATTGTCGGTCATTTGTTATATGTTACATGTTTTGTGTTGCTTGTTAAATTACGGCAACACTCTTCCCTGTTCAGGTTCTATGGTTTCGTCATCGTGCAAAGCCGTCGTTAAACCCCCATCAGCGCTTTTTAATTCAAGACCAGTGAAATCGTCGGTCGCTTTTAAATCCGTAGGACCAAGGAGTGATTTAAATCCGCCAACCTCAAGAATGCCCGGCGTCGCCCGCACCTGAAAAATTACTTCGACCGGATCGTTAAGAATGCCTTTCGCTGCATTAATTTTATCAATAATCCATTTAACCTCGCGAGTCTCATCGTTCCACAAAGGCACTGAATCAACATTGCTTTTTACTTGGCCCACCCAAAAAACACCGGGCTCCAAAAACGTTTTAATCTCAACCCCAGTAATATCGGTTGAATAATTGCGGATGAGCCAATGGATTGTGTATTCTGTTTCCTGATTAACCCGCGGAGGGAATACGCCGTTATTTAGAATACCGGCCGCAGCGTCCCGGTAAAAAGCTTTAGCATCCACAAGCACTTCGCCCATCACCTTGCTTTCCAAATTAGCCAAACCTCTCGTGCGCGAGGCCGTCAAATAGTAAGGCACAGAAGGCGAAGTAACCTCGGCCCGCACCCGAAGATAGAAATTTTTGTCGTTCAGTCTTTGGATGGGCGGCTGATTTTTCAAATTAATGCTGAAATTCAAATTCCCCGAAGTTTCCGGATCAACCATTCTTAAATTTGGCTCGCGAAACGCATCCCAAGTCAGTCTTCTAGCAGAAGAATCGAAAGAAGCATTCGTTTCTAAAGTATTAAAATCGAACATTTCTCCAGTTAAGGTGACGTTTGCCACAAAATCCGCGAGAGCAATCCCGCTCAAATTCTCGTATCGCAGAGTATAATTCAGGCGGTCTCCGGCACGGGCGATGTAATCTTTTTGACCGTTAACTGAAATTTGTAGGTTGATCGGCGAAGAAGTAATCGAAAGATTTACTATTTCTTTGGATATCTTGTAATCTTTCCCGAAGAAATTAAGGTAGGTGTTTATCGGTATATCAAAAGACGCCTCGCTTCCGCCCTCAAGGACACCCACAACCTCAAGCATGCCTTTCGATCGGGCCTTGAGTTCGCCGAGCCGCCAATAATTATTCGAAGATGAGGGCGCGAGACTTGAGGAAAGGTATTTGAAACCTTGAGGATATTCAACCTCAATCGCAACCACCCCGAAATCAAAATCAGAAATATTTTCATAACCGATCTCGAATTTAAAGGACGATCCGCTCAAAATTTTCTCTGGTTTTTTGATCTCCAATTTGATAGCCGGCTCCTTAATTTGAACTTCGTAAATTTCTTTTGCCTCAAAACGCGTCCCGCCCCCCAAAAAATAAGTCAGGCTGGCCGTGATTTTCCGATCTGGCATGTCGCCCTCTATTGCCAAAAATTTATAGGTTGTCTTATTAAGCGTACCGCTCCCTAAATCTCCAACCGTTTCAATAAAAACATTGCGATTTTCTTCATTGTCAAGATTTATAAGACCGGCTGTTTCACTCAAATTCAAAACGGCATTCTTGAGGACGTCTCCGGAGTCGTTCTTTATCTGAACTCCGACCTCAAAAGGAACGCCGCGATAAATATCCCTCGGAGCCGAGATGTTAATCTCAACTTCATCAGACGATCGCCCGAAATTCAGAAGAAAAACGATTATTGCGAGAACCAAAACAACGCCCACAACAGCTGCTCCGAGGATCAAGGATTTCACTCGCTTCAGAAACCTATCGTCCGAATCTCCGTCGAATTCGTCTTCTTCGATTTCCTCTCGAAAAACCGACTCTTCGGGTCTTTTTACGGAGTCTAATTTGGGCATTTTCTTTCTTGATCCGGACTTAGAACGTTGGAGTTTTTTTTCGATTTCGTCGAGGGACATAGAATTTAATTCTACTACTATTTTTCTCCTTAATCTAATTTAGGCTTATTTTTTCGTCATTTGATAAATTTTTGTGGCAAAGCGAACACAAAAAAGACTGATCTCTTAGAAAAAAGTGGTTTACCTTCTTCGAACTGCATTGAAAACACGAAGCCGATACGGGGTCATAGCCCAAAAGCTTTAAAAACAGCCCGCTATTGAAGTTGTTTTCTCGGAGGGCCCGAAGCAAGCCCTGCCACAATCGTTCATCTTCTACGCCTTTCGGCAAAAGAGAACGAATCAAAGAAAAAACTCCCCGCGCTTTTCTGTAACTTTCTATGTCTTTCTTAACACCCAAAAAAATTTCTTCGCTCATAATATCGGCAACGGTAAAATTATTCTTCTCGATCAGTCTCACGGTTACCAAATTCAAGAGGTCGAGATGTTGGGCAAGCTTCGAAAGAATTTTTTGCCCGCCAATTATTCTCGCCTCAATCCGCCCCAAGTCCCGAGTATAAAGATCCGCCAGCTTATCCGATTCTTTGATTGGTCTCACCCCCAAAACGATTGCTTGAGTTAAATATTCTTTCATCCCCCACATAACAAGGATTGCAAAGCTAGTGCAATTCCTTGCGCTTTGATTAATCGACTGTTTGTTGTGGTTATTGTAATCATGGATAGATTGGTGAACTGCGCTTTGTTGAATTGCTTATCCTTGTTATGTGCGGGGATTCATCCCCTTATTTTACCACCGCGGTCTTCGGTGTTTTCCAAAAACCCAAACGCATTTTTCCGCCAAGCATCATTCGGGTCTGTGCCTCAAGGGCAGGCAAACTACTGAAAAAAATGACCACGATCGGCAAGAGGAGCCACTCTAAAAAATAAAAAAGGTAATGACGATGTTTAAAGCCTTTGAGGCGGGGGGCGAGAAACGAAACGCTTACAAAGGCAGAAACAAGAACGCCAATCATGGCCAAATTGCCCAAAAACCCAGTCATCTTAGGCAAATTGTAAGAAATCAGGGTGTTTCTAAAATCGTAACCGCCCAAAATAATCGGGAGCCAACCAAACAAAAAAATCATGAACGAATTGGAAGCCCAAGAATAATAACCCCCAAAAGAAGTTAAAAACCGAAAAATTTTTTTGCGAATTGGAAAAGATTTATTTTTAATAGCGTCGTTTATAAAACGAGGAATATTCTCGACACCCCACGCCCACCTGCGTTGCTGAAAATAGAGATTGCGCAAGGCTTGCCAGAAACTTGGCCCCTGAACCGCATCCATGTAAATCGGATAAAACAGCGGCAGAACCCGCCAATCGCCATTGTTGCGATTCAAAAGTTGGAAAAAAATTCTGGAGTCTTCCGAAACCAAGTCTTTCTCCCAAAAACCGATTTCGGTAAGGGCCTGAAAAGGCATGCTATGAGAAGAAAAAGTAACTAATCGCTCGGCCCTAGCTTGTTGCATAAATTGCCAAAACGTTGAGGAAAATGCAGTAAGCCGCGCGAACATCGGTACTTTGTGGATATTGTTTGTAAAAAGCGGGATTGGTTGATAGCTTGAACGATCACCCCTCTCACTCGTCAAAAATGAATAAGTGAGAATTCCAAAATAATTTTCGCCGGCTCTCGTATCTATATCGAAAACCGAAACCAAAACATTCTTGTAAGGTATTTTTTTTGTGTCAATTAAAATTCTTTGAGCGTCCCTTGCGGCCCAAGATTCATTAGACCCCTTTCCCGGCATCTCATGGGGAAGACCCGAAGGATGAGAGGTGACAAGAAAACCACCAAAAAACGAATCGAATTCTTTTTTAATTTTCTCGGCGGTTTTTTTGTCATCTTCTCCGCCACGTTCTTCGGTTGCCAAAACGACTAAAAACTTTTCCTTAGGATAATTGGACTCTAGAAGCGCCAAAAAACTTTCTCTCGCCAATTCGTAGGACTCTCGATACATCGGGAAAATAATTAAGTGATAAATATCTTTCCAGTTTGCTTTTCCCCGTTCGTGACGAGGCAAATCTTTTTCTAATCGGTCTAACCAGTTTATTTTCAAATTTTCTTTCATCTTAAGAAAGGAAAATCTAAGATGGAAAGACAAATAAAATATTTTTAAAAGCCAGTAAAAATCATAAAGCAAAATAAAAATTGCCACAAATAGGGGTCGCTGCCACGAAAGAAACACAAGAGCAAAAAACGTGAACCAAAGAGAGGCGCCGGGTAAAATTTCCCAAAAACGCATGTTTAATCAAACTCTTAATACAAGATTAGCCCAAAAAATTCGTCAACACTTAAAGCGCCACTACCCAAAGTAAGTATAAGGAGGGCCAGAGTAAGAATCAGCCAATCTATTTCCGCGTCTTTTTCGAACATTGCTTTGTTCTTAAATTTAAAAAGTATCACCAAAAATTGTAAAACAATGAAAAATGACGCAAGTTGAGTGAGAAAACCAAAAACCAAGGCCAGCCCGCCCACAAACTCGAGAAGACCCGCAACCAAGCCCCAAAAAATTCCGGGCCGGAAACCGACGCCCTCAAGCCAAACGCCCGTACCTTTAAGGTTTTTGAGTTTCGGTAAACCGTGACGAACAAGGATAAGTCCCAAAACCACCCTTGCCACAAAAATCGCCCAATCGCTGAAAATTAATAAAGGCTGTATCATAAAATTTCTTTCTAAATTATTATAACAAATATGAGAATTTTAGCCATTGAAACCTCGTGTGACGAAACAGCAATTGCGCTTATTGAAGCAAGTGGTGGTTTACGCACGCCCAAATTTAAGATCCTGAAAAACGTAGTTTCTTCGCAAACCGCAGTTCACGCTCACTGGGGCGGAGTCGTGCCGAATTTAGCAAAAAGAGAACACATCAAAAATCTTCCCGTAATTTTGAGGAAGATTTTTAGAATTTCTAAATCCGAATTTCCTCCGGCAAAGCCGAGAGTCCACGAAGAATTCGGGATAATTTCTAAACAAGTCCCAAAATCTAAAATCCAAAATATCGACCTTGTCGCTGTTACGGTTGGTCCTGGACTCGAGCCCGCTCTCTGGACCGGCGTTAATTTCGCGAAGGAGGTTCACAGACAATTAACAAGAAACAGAAAACAAGGAACAAAGAAACGAGAAACAATAAAACTAATCGGGGTTAATCATTTGGAAGGCCACCTATACTCTTTTTTGCTTGATCAAAAAAGAGCAAATTCTAAATTCTCCCGACGGCAAAACCGTCGAGGATCCTCGACAAAGTCGGGACAAATTCCAAATTCCAAAATTTTCCCTGCAATTCACCTGTTGGTGAGTGGAGGGCACACGATCTTAATTCTTATGAAATCCTTAACGAAGTGGAAAAAACTTGGCGAAACGAGAGACGATGCGGTTGGCGAAGCGTATGACAAGGTTGCGCGGATGCTCCACCTGCCCTATCCCGGAGGCCCAGAGATTGAACGCCTTGCCGCAAAAGGAAACCCGAATGCAATTCAATTCCCTCGCCCGATGATAAATTCGAAAGATTTTGAATTCAGTTTTTCCGGCCTCAAAACTTCGGTTCTCTACTGGCTTCGCGATCATAAACAAGAAACAAAAAAACAGCGAACAAAGAACGATGTTGCAGCGAGTTTTCAGCAAGCAGCTATCGATGTTTTGGTCTCAAAAACAATCCGGGCCGCTAAAAAATTCGACGCGAAATCTATCATGCTCTCTGGTGGGGTTGCTTCAAATAAAGCACTCCGCAAGGCGCTACAAACTACTGCCTACAAACTACAAACTAATTTTTTCGCCGCGCCAAAAAAATTTAACACTGACAACGCTACAATGATCGCTGTTGCGGCTTATATTCAATATCTGCGGAAGAAAAATAGATCAATTCGCGCTCAAGCCAATCTAAATCTCTGAATAAAATGCCAGCTCGGTAGCAGAAGCTGGTGTTATGCTATAGCATAACACCTAAATGGGTATACCATACACCATTAGACTGTTAAAGGTGGTTATTTAAACATGGCTATTCTGTAAAAAATAACCGCGCCATTCGCGCACCCAAGCTAATTTGAATTTATAACCTTATTTGCTCTCTTGTCCTACTCTACAATAAGTATTACTTTCGGGATCAAAAACATAATCATTCTTTTCAAGTAACCTATCGATTCGTTCATCTTTGTGGTGTTGTGCTAGATAGGGAAGAATGGATTGGAGCACCTCCTGGGGGCTTTCACTAAGTTGAAGTAATCTGCCCAACAAAATCTCGATAGCTTGAGCGTTTTTTCCTCCATCAATGGCCAGTGCAGCCGCTAGCCCTCCTTTTAAATACCTAATGGCGCGAAAATTCAATTTCGGCAGAGGACGCTGCTCGGCTCCTAATCCTTCAAAGCCACCCGACTCTCTCATGGTGTCAGCAATTTTTGTCACGTTGTGAGAAAAGTAATCTGCCTCATAACGATTTAAAAGAATCTCGATAAAACCTTTTCTGAACGTTTCGGCCATACTTCGAATAGATTCCAATTTAGAAGAGGCGTTTCCATGCCCATCTCGAAGTTCCAGTTGAACTTCGGCGGTCATTAAATCTCTGATAATCGAAGTGGTTTTCTCGTCGCCTCTCGTGTAATCGTCTGTTTCAAAAAAACCGAACGCTTTATCTTCTACTAGCTTCTGGGGTTTATCTCTTTCCTTAGCGTACTCCGCGAGCGCCCTCTCGCCTTCTGAGGTGGCGAACCAATCAAGCGATTTTAGATCCTTCAGAGATAATTTACCCCTATTTTCTGCAATCCAGTCTCTGACCGGCTTTTCGACGTGGGCTGCAACTTCGGCTTCGTTTGGATCCTCAATTCTATCTGGTTGTTCTTGTTTCATAATTTCTATAAAATTTATCGCCCTTTTTCTGTAATACTACCCCCCCCTTCTTATTTTTCAAGACCAATAAACCCGGCGTATTCAACAAGTATTTACACGTGCGCGCCCGCATATGATTATCTACACACCAACGTTTACATGCAGACGCCCGCATACAAACATCCCCACAAAAGTCCAACAACCACTAGCTGTTATGCTATAGCATAACACTTCCTCAACTGTACTCAACCAACAAGATCAATAACCAAATTAATAATTTAATAATAGGGGATGTAAACTGTTCCGTACTTCGTGCGCCGAGGCTTACCCTTTGGCTTTTCAGGTTTGGGAGGGATCAAGCTCGCGCTGTAAATTCTTTTTCTACGTTCTTTTTTGCTACGCTCCAAATAGCTTCGGTAGCCCCTTTCGTTTATAGCTTTTTTGATTCCGCTAATCGTCTGGAGTGAAAGCCACAACTCTTTGCTAATTTGCCTATAACTCCTGCCAGAATTTATAGCATCGAGTGCGGCGACACGCATAACCAAATTGTGACGCTCGTGGGATGTAATTAGCAATCGCAACAATTCTGGAGATTTCAATATTTTCTCCCAACAAGCGACTTCCCATTCTTTGCGCGAATGAAATTTATTAATTGGTGGCAAAGCCGCTAACCGCTTTTCGCCGGAATTTTTCTTCTTAATGCTTTCTCGTTTTCCGCCCATGCTAGATATTCTTTTTATATACAAGTGTAGTATATCACACTGTTATGCTATAGCATAACAGTAAACCGTCGTACTAAAGCATCCTTATAAAATGGTTATTTGGCCGCGGTTTTCCCAGAACAAGAACCGCGCCATCCGTACCCGGGCAAACTTGAATTTATAAACAACGCGTGCTAATCTTTTTTTGGTTGTTTTATTAGGGGAGGTGTTTTATGTGCCAAGCATACGAAGGCGAAAGGTCATTTATTTGCTCGCTTGAACACAATGCGACTATCGCTGGATTCAAGGCTGCCCGCGCCGGCGAGCCAAAAACCTCGAATCCGTTCAATAGTAAGCCCTGGAGCGGTTACGAGCGCGAAGCTTGGAATCACGGCTGGGAATGCTCACAACAGCCACGTTTGTTGCCATATGCCTTGGAATTAAAAATCAGAAAAACAGGTGACTATGGCCGCTTACAAGAGATACGCGAACATTTCAAAAATACGGGTGAATTGCCGCCTGAACTTGAAAAGATCTTAGCTCAAAATTGGGCAATGGTTTAGTATCCCACCGTCCGCGAAAGCGGCGGTTTTTTTGTATCCTAAAAATCAAACACTTATAAGCATTTCGCGCTTGTAATTGCGTCGCTCGTTCGAAATGAAATCGTGAGTTTCATTTCTCGCTCGCTAGCAATTATAATAAAACAATGTTCGACAAGCCCTACGACCCGAAGCCGGTTGAATCAAAAATTTACAAAACTTGGGAAAAGTCGGGTTATTTTAATCCGGATAACCTGCCTGTAAACAAGATTGGAAATTCGAAATTGTCTGCCCGAGGCGTGCGCCCGAGGCCCATCCGCCTCCGGCGGAGATCCGCCTTTGGCGGAAAAATTAGAAATTATGTGGCATATATGCCCCTCCCGAATGTTACGGGCTCTTTGCATATGGGCCACGCTCTTGATAATACCGGCCCCGATATTCTCATCCGCTATAACCGGATGCGAGGGATGCGCACCCTTTGGTTCCCGGGCACTGACCACGCCGGCATTGCCACTCAATATGTAGTTGAAAAAGAACTGAAGAAAGAGGGAAAAAACAGATGGGATTTGGGCCGAGAAAAATTCATCGAAAGAGTTTGGGAATGGAAAGAGAAGTACGGGGGGATTATCATCGAGCAACTCAAAAAACTTGGGGTTTCGGCTGATTGGTCCCGCAAAAGATTTACAATGGATCCGGACTACGGCCGCGATGTCTTAAACGCTTTTGTTCACTACTATAAAAAAGGTTGGGTCTACCGGGGATTAAGAACAGTAAACTGGTGCCCCCGGTGTCAAACAAGCCTTTCGGAACTTGAACTTGAATACACAGAAGAGGACGCCCCCCTTTATTACATAAAATATGGGCCCTTTTCTTTGGCAACGGTAAGGCCCGAGACAAAATTCGGAGACACCGCCCTTGCCGTAAACCCCAAAGATGCCCGCTACAAAAAATTCATCGGCAAAACGATCGAGATTGATTCTTTGAGCACCGAAGGAGCCCTTGAAAAACCTGAACTCAAAAAAATTAAACTTCAGATAGTCGGTGATGAAGCGGTGGATCCAAAATTCGGCACTGGGGTCATAAAAGTGACACCCGCTCACGACATTACCGACTTTGAAATTTCGAAACGGCACAATCTGCCGATGGTGGCCGTTATTGATGAGCGCGGCCGAATGAACACAAACGCCGGAAAGTATGCTGGAATGAAAGTTTCAGAGGCGCGTATAAAAATCGTTGAGGACCTTGGGGCCGTAGGGCTCATCCTAAAAGAAGAGTCTTATAACCATAGGGTTGCAAAATGCTACAGGTGCAATACAACTATCGAGCCACTACCCTCAAATCAATGGTTCTTGAAAATGTCCTCCCGAGGAGGATCTCTGTCCAAGACAGATGGGCCTCGGGCGCACGCCTTGGGCGGAGACAGCCTTGTAAGTATGGCTATAAAAGCGGTTCGGTCGGGTAAAACAAAAATCACCCCGAAAAATTTTGAAAAAATCTACCTAAATTGGTTGAAAAACATTCGCGACTGGACCATCTCTCGGCAAATCTGGTGGGGACACCAGTTGCCCGTTTGGCATTGCAAACCAAATCGCAATATCCAGATAATGGGTTTTTACGAAAAAATAGTCCCGCAGGTTTTAAAAAAGGGCAAGTCGAGAACATACCGCTTAAGGAATCATCAATTGAAAATGGGCGGTTTGGTCGCCTTCGAAAATAGCCAGACAAAAACTATATTCGGACACGCAAAAGTTACAGACATTGTTCGAAAGAAAATCAAAGACATCGAGCTTCCCGATCCCATACACGGAGGGGGTTATAAAAGTTTGGACGAATTGCTCTCTGCTTTTCGCCGCCATTATCCGCCGGACCAAATAATCACGGGCGATACCGAAACACTAATTTACGATTTCGAATTTATCCCCCTACCGAAGGAAAATCCGTCTGGTGGTTGTAATTATGTTGTGGTCGGAAACGAGAAACCCCTCCACTGCCCTAATTGCAAAGGGACGAATCTGGCTCGTGACACCGACGTTCTCGATACCTGGTTTTCTTCGGCGCTCTGGCCATTTGCCGGACTCTCCGAAGCCGATAAGAAAAAATACTACCCCGGCAACCTTGTTTCAAACGCCCGGGAAATTTTAAATCTTTGGGACGCAAGAATGATCTTTTCGGGATTGGAATTTATGGGCAAGGTTCCTTTCGAAAATGTTTTAATCCACGGTACGATTCTCACAAAAGAAGGGAAAAGAATGTCCAAAAGCTTAGGCACGGGGATCGACCCCTTAAAATATATTGACGAGTACGGAGCGGACGCCACTCGTTTTGCGGTCATTTGGCAGGCAAACGGCCAGGATATTAAGTGGGACGAAGCCGCAGTCATTGCCGGCCGGAAATTCGCAAATAAAATATGGAACGCAGCCCGCTTTGTTTTACAACAAAGCGGAATTTCTAATTTTTCCGCCAAAGGCGGATCCGCCTTGGGCAGACAATTTCCAATTTCCAAACCGAAACCGCGAACGGCAGCGGACAAAAAAATCTTAAAAGAACTTGCCGAAACAAAGAAAAAAATAGAAAAAGGATTGGAAAAATTCGAGTTTAGCAAGGCGCTTCACGAACTATATGATTTTTTTTGGCACGATTTTTGCGATGTTTATCTTGAGAAATCGAAATCACAAATTACAAATCACAAATTACAAAAAAATACGAAGGGTGTTCTCTTATGCGTTTTAACCGAATCCTTAAAAATGCTCCACCCCTTTATGCCTTTCATTACCGAAGAGGTTTGGAGTTATTTGCCCCAGAGAGAAAAACAATTGCTTCTCATAACAAAATGGTAGTTCTTTACACCTTTTCGCTTCTTCTTGTCGTTTTTGTACCTGCCCTGATCTGGCTTCTGTTTTTTCTAAAAGAGGATCTTCATCCCGAGCCCAAAAAACTACTGCTTCACACATTCGCTTTCGGGGGAATTATCAGCATGCCCACTCTCACTCTCCAGATTATTTTTCAAAATATAGTAGCCGCGTTTTCCTTAAATATCATAATCCTCATCATTGGCCTTGCCTTAATTGAAGAGATGCTTAAGTTTTTTGCCGCTTACTCAAGCGTTAAAAATAACCCCGCCTTTGACGAACCCGTAGATGCGATGATTTATATGATCGTTGCGGGGTTGGGATTCGCAACTATCGAAAACCTATTCATCATAAGCGGCGGACTCGAACTCTCCGCCGGTTCGGTCTTAAGCGGACTGGGAACGCTCTCCTTAAGGTTTGTGGGCGCCACCCTTCTTCATGTCTTAAGTTCGGCTATCTTCGGATATTTTTGGGGTAAAGGATATTTCGGCGGTGATTTTAAAAAGAATTTATTTAAAGGGGCCGCGATCGCGACTTTGATTCACGCCTTTTTCAATTATCTTATTCTCCAATTTCAAGATGTAAGCTTAATTTATCCCTCAATATTCCTAATCTTTGCCGCTTTCTTTGTCTTCTGTGATTTTGAGAAATTAAAAGAAGTAAAAGTAAGGTAGTTTTCTGCTATAATAGAAACAATGGAAAAAGACAAAGACGATATTTTTGTAGAACTTGCGAAAACCAAAACCGAGCCGAAAGCGATAAAGATCGAAACCGAGGAACCGGCAGCGACCCTCGATGAAGAAAATGAGGGGCAACTCACGGTTGATGTTTATCAAGATGGCGATGACGTTGTCGTTCAATCAACCGTTGCGGGCGTTAACCCCGACGAACTGGAAATTAATATCACCAACGAATCGGTAACCATCCGCGGAAAAAGGGAACGGATGGAAAAAATTGAGGAAAAGGATTATTTCTACCAAGAATGTTTCTGGGGCCGGTTTTCAAGATCGATAATCTTGCCCCAAGAAGTGGATCCCGAAAAATCAACCGCTAATATTAAAAACGGCGTCCTTATAGTCCGGATGCCGAAATTGAACCGCAAAAGAGCGAAAAAATTAAAGGTGAAATTTGATTTTTAACAAAATTAAAAAAGAATTTTTCTGCAGTAAAAATTAAACTTTTCACCTCTGTCGAATTCGTTTCTGAACTTCTCAAAACTCGCGGCGCCCGGAGAGAAAAGAATAACGCAATGCGAATCTGCGAATGCACGCAAACGATGCAAATAACTTTTTTTGACGGCTTCCACCAACTTCGGGAGTTTTTCAAACAAATGAAGCTTGATCCCAGCAAAATAGCCGATTTTTTTGAGGACCAAGACCATCTTTTTTGTAGCACTACTGTTTAATAAAAATAAGTTCTCGGGTCTAACGAACCTTTTAACGACTCGGGCCCATTCGCCGAAGTCCAAATTTTTGTTGGTGCCGCCAGCGATCAAAATAATTCTACCCTCTCTCGAGAACCTTTTTAAGGCAACGATTGTGGCGTCGGGTGAGGTCGCGGTTGAGTCATTCACGATTTTTAAATTCTTCTTTTGATAAACAACTTCTTCGCGGAATTTGATAAGGGGCAGTTTCTTTGCTGATTTTTGAATTGTCTGCCACGACACCCCCGCTAAATTCGCCGCAAGAGCGGCCGCCAAAAAATTTTCTAAATTATGAGCTCCGTATTTCTCCAAAAACTCCTTTGTAAAATTAGTCCTTTTAACATTACCTTCACGATCGTGAAGGTAATGTAATGCCTCCTCAAAATAGTAAAGACGGGGTTTAATGTGCCACCTTTTTAATAATCTCAAAAGGGGACCGGTCCAAAAATTATTTTTATTTAAAATTAGAAAATCTTTTCTTGTCTGATCCCTAAAAATGTTCGCTTTTGCTGAAACATACGAACGCATGTTTGGATATCGATTCATATGATCGCGGTAAATATTTGTGATGAGAGCAATGTGGGGTGCCTTGCCCGACTTGGACAAAAGCTCAAGGTGCCACGAAGATAACTCGATAACGACGGGACTTTTGCGATCAAGTTTATCGAGCACGCCCAACATCGGATTATCCGAGGAATTGCCTGTTAAAACTGCCTTTGGATACCTTTGCTTTAAAAAATAGTGTGCCCAATTAGCAACGGTTGTTTTCCCGCGAGTACCCGTAACCGCAACAATCGGGTTTTTGC
>CAYIWX010000003.1:4172-7024 GCA_964367305.1 uncultured Candidatus Saccharibacteria bacterium | reverse complement strand
AAACTTGCTTCATTTTCCAATTGCGCACCTGCCTTCCTTGCAATTTTTAAGTATTTGCTCTCTCGCGGCACGGCAGGATTCACTATAACCATATCGTGGTTTTTAAAATCGGATACGCTGTGTCTTCCTAAAACAAAACGCGCCTTTTTCGCTGCACTGCCCAAAGATTTAATTGATGAGGCAAGCTCTTTCTTGATTTTTAAATCCGTAACGGTAACCCTTGCGCCATGCCGCATTAACCATTTCACAGTAGCTACTCCCCCACCCAAAAGCCCCAATCCAACAACAAGAACTTTTTTGCCCTTGAAATTTGGCAACATTAAGCTCATTGTAGCCAACAACCAAAAAATAAAAAAGCGCGATCCGATAAATCGCGCATATTTAGTCCTCGCCTGTAATTAACCAGACAAAATCTTTCCCGAACGGCGGCTTTTTTAGAAGGGCTTGTTCCTCGTTTTCCAAAATAAACTTACCGACTTCCTCAAGTAGACTATCTTCGAGATATTCAAAAACGTCTCCTTCAAAAAATATTTTCCGGCACCGACTACATCTGTAAACCGTGATCGATATCTCAAAACCTATGTCTTCTTCTGTCTCGAATTCCTCTTCCTCGTCTCGCTCATCGTCTTCTGTATTAAGAATTGGATCTTGTTTGGTTGAATAGCTATCACTTTCATCCGTTTCTTCGAGCGAGCCAGACAAATCTAGGGTCAATACCATTTTTCTTGAGCTAACAGAAGGACTGCCGCAATGGGCGCAGTTCATCCGCATAATCTCCGGATCAAAATAGAGCTGATTTTAGTTTAAACAAACTAGACCCAAAAACAATATTGTGTCATCCACGATCGTGGATAATATAACACAAAGAATGACACAAATGGGGAATGAGCAGGTTTACAAAAACGGAACAATCAAAAGCGCGAGAATGTTGATTACCTTAATAAGAGGATTTATCGCCGGGCCGGCGGTGTCTTTATAAGGGTCGCCCACAGTGTCGCCGGTAACGGCGGCTTTATGAGCTTCCGAGCCCTTGCCGCCAAAGTGGCCCTCTTCAATGTATTTTTTGGCGTTGTCCCATGCCGCACCACCTGAGGTCATCGAAAGCGCGACAAATAGTCCAGAAATAATTGCCCCGATTAAAAGTCCTCCGAGGGCTTCAGCGCCTAAAAGAAATCCGACAAGAGGCACCGCAACGATCGGGAGAATTGCGGGCATTACCATTTCTTTCAAAGCCGCCCGCGTCACAATATCAACCGCTTTGCCATACTCCGGCTTCGCTTTGCCTTCCATCAATCCCTTGATTTCCCTAAACTGACGGCGGATTTCCTCGACAATCGAACCGGCCGCTTTTCCAACTGACTTCATCGCAATTGAACCGAAAAGGTACGGAAGGGCGGCACCCAAAAACAATCCCACCAAAACTTTCGGATTCTGCAGATCGAAACTTACACTCACTAAATCTTTCATAAGTTCTTCAACGTACCCGGCAAAAAGCACGAGGGCGGCTAAACCTGCTGAAGCGATCGCATAGCCCTTAGTAACTGCTTTTGTAGTGTTACCAACCGCGTCCAAAGCGTCAGTGATTTTCCGGACTTCGGCCGGAGCATTTGTCATCTCGGCAATACCGCCCGCATTATCAGTCACGGGCCCGAAAGAATCGATTGCTACAATGATTCCGGCAACGGAGAGCATCGCAACCGCCGAAATCGCGACACCATAAAGACCAGCCAAGGAATAGGACCCTAAAATTCCCCCGGCGATTATGAGAATTGGTAAAAAAGTTGCCTCCATCCCGACCGAGAGCCCCAAAATAATATTTGTGCCGTGCCCCGACTTAGAAGCTTCGGCAATGCTTTGAACGGGCCTGAATTTTTTAGCGGTATAGTAATCGGTTACAAGGACCATCAGAACCGTAACTGCAAGTCCAATTAAACTTGAGAAGAAAATATTTAAATAATTATCGGGAAAATAAATCTGTGAAGCGAAATAAAATAAAACTGCAGAAATTAAAAGCGCCGCCGCAAGCCCTTTGTACAAAGCGCCCATAATGCTGCCGTTCTCTTTGGTTTTTACAAAGAAAGCGCCGATAACCGAAGCGAAAATCGCAAGACCACCCAGGACGAGAGGGAACATCAATTGCGTTCCCGTTAAACTAAAAGTGCCAAGTAAAATTGCGGCGGTTAACGTCACCGCATAAGTTTCAAATAAATCTGCCGCCATTCCAGCGCAATCACCAACGTTATCACCGACATTATCGGCAATCACTCCCGGATTTCGCGGATCATCTTCCGGAATCCCCGCTTCAACCTTTCCAACTAAATCAGTACCCACATCGGCGGCTTTAGTGAAAATTCCTCCGCCCAAACGGGCAAAGACAGAGATCAAGCTCGATCCAAAAGCCAAACCCACCAAAGCGTCGGCCCTGCCTCCGGTTGCGAGATAAAACCCGGCAACGGCAAGCAGCCCAAGGGCCACAACCAAAAATCCTGTCACCGAACCCGCTTTAAATGCCAAAGAGAGGGCTGAAGGCAATCCTTTTTTTGCGGCTTCGGTTGTTTTTGAGTTTGATCGAACGGCAATGTTCATACCAATATAGCCCGCTGTGGCTGATGCAACTGCGCCCAAAACGAAACCTAAAGCCGTAAGCCAATTCAAGAAGTATCCGATTACAAAAAAAAGGACTAAAGCTACAATTCCGACAGCTCGATATTGCCTATTCAAGTAGGCTTTCGATCCTTCCTGAATGGCTCGTGATATTGCAATCATCTCGTTACTCCCAGACGGCTGACGCTTTAACCAAAAAATTAAATAAGCGGCGTAGGCGACCGCTAAAACAATCGGAACAAAAATTA
>CAYIWX010000003.1:1584-4072 GCA_964367305.1 uncultured Candidatus Saccharibacteria bacterium | reverse complement strand
GACTTTTCTTCGTTTATTTCTTCGGGTGATTTTTCTTCAACAACTTCTTTTTCTTTTTCGGTCTCGGCGACTCCTCCCTCTTGAACTTCTTCTGGGCGCGATTGCGAACGGACATCTATCTTCCAACCGGTAAGTTTTGCGGCGAGGCGAACGTTCTGGCCGCCTTTACCGATCGCTAAACTTAATTGGTCCTCCGCTACAAGCACCCTTGCTTCTCTTCGTGGCATAACCTCGACTAATTTTACTTTAGCGGGAGATAAAGAATTTGCAATAAATTTTTCCGGCTCATCGGACCATTCTGCAATGTCAATTTTTTCGTTGCCTAATTCATTCGTGACGGCCATCACGCGTGTTCCCCGCTGACCAACAACCGAACCCACTGGATCAATGCCGTCTTGATTAGATGCGACCGCGATCTTTGTCCGACTCCCCGGCTCGCGGGCAATCGCTTTAATTTCAACAATCCCATCAGCCATTTCCGGCACCTCAAGTTCGAAAAGTTTCACCACAAATCTCGGATGGGACCTCGAAAGAATTATTCCAGGTCGTCTGGGGTCATCCTGCACCGCCAAAACAAAAAATCTTAACCGAGTGCCGACTTTGTAATGCTCCCCAGGAATGCTTTCGTTGTGAAACATAATGCCAACTGCTCGGCCCAAATCAACATAGACATTCCCCCGTTCAAAACGCTGAACAAGGCCCGAAACAATCTCCCCCTCCTTATCGGAAAATTCTTCTTTAATCGAGGATCTTTCGGCTTCGCGAAGGCTTTGGAGAATTACCTGTTTTGCGGTCTGGGCGGCAATTCGGCCAAAATCTTCGTGGGTTTCGAGCGGAAATTCTAATTCCTCACCCACCACTGCGTCTTTTTTTATCTTCCGAGCCTCTTCAATAAACATGTGCCTGTCAGGATTATACCGAGGCAAGACATCCTCGACCGGCACATCTTCTTTTGTTTCTTGTCTCTTATCTCTTGTCTCTTGTTTCCTGTCTCTTGTCTCCTGTCTTTCCTCTTCTACCGTTTCTTCTACAATCCTTACCTCAGACGGGTCAACCACAACCTTCACCTGTGAAAATTTAAGATCGCCGGTTTTAGAATCGAATTTAGCTCGGATAAGCTCTCCTCTTTTTCGATATTCTTTTTTATAAGCTGCTGCAATTGACGATTCGATTGCCTCAAGCACCCTTTCTGGGGCTATCGATTTTTCAGCCGCAATTTGCTGAAGCGCAGAATTTAATGTTTTTAGATCCATAAAATTTTAAATCTCAAATCACAAATTCCAATTTCCAAATAAATTCCAATGATCGAAATTCAAAAATTTGTAATTTGGTACTTGTGGTTTGGTATTTAACAATTTACCGCTCAGAAGGAGCGGTCTATCAATGATTTTATTGTAGCAGAACATTCTCATAAAAGTCAACCTCGTTTTGGTCCTGTCTTTTTGAATTCGTCCTCAAAAATGTTTCGCCCCCGCTCTCATGGTGAGATGCGGGGGTACTAACTGATCGGCGGGCGTGGGGCACGCTAATATAGTCCCCACTAGTCCACACTTAACTGCTGTTGCCGGTGGGCTAACTCTTGCGTGCACCCGACGCCGCCGAAATTCGAACAATCGCTTGGGTTTCTTTTGAGGAGAACACTACCCCAATTTCCAACCCCTGAAGGATCACAGCCTTAGGCTCCTCCTCAGGACGTTTCTCTTTCGAGAATTTTGGGACCGCCGGCGCCCGAAGACGCTGCGTTATCACCCCAAGGCTCAACTCCACGATTGTTTTCAGAATTGTCTAATCCAGCACGCTACCCAAACGGTCCCTTGGCCCATCTCTTTGGTTTTTCCAAGGACACTCCCTTTGGGTCATTGCGGTAGTCGGCATATCAACTCCGACTCCTGGTACCGCCGTAACTTCCCAGGTGCTTTTAAAGTTCGCGCTGAATCAGACAGCTTATCCTTGAAAGTCGTTTCGAGAACGCTCACGAAACGACTAGTCTTTCAATCTTCTGCGGTAATTATAGCACACTCCCAAGAGTTGTCAAGACCCCCTTAATCTCCTCTAATTTAGTAGGTTTTCCGAAGCTAAACCGAATACTCCGCATAATCCGCTCCATTCCCAACCCCAAAGCCTTTAGCACATGCGAGGGCTTTGAAGAACGGGCGGAACAAGCCGCGCCAGATGAAACCGCGACGCCCGCCATATCGAGTTTTATGAGTAAGTCTTCAGCTAAGTGATCTGGAAAATATACATTCAAAATATTCGGCAGATACTCAAGTTGCCCTAGGTTAAAACCTAGGGCAACTTCTTCGGGGTTTGTTTCGGCAGTGGAATAAATTTTTTTTAGTTTTTCCCAAAAATAATCTCGCAAACCCGCAATCCTCACCTTCTCTAATTCGCGCGAATTAGAGATTAGTTCGACTGCCCTACCGAAACCGGCAATTGCTGGAACATTTTCTGTACCGGAGCGCAAGCCAAATTCCTGGCCGCCACCAGT
>CAYIWX010000003.1:0-1484 GCA_964367305.1 uncultured Candidatus Saccharibacteria bacterium | reverse complement strand
CAAATTCCAATTCTTTAGATTTCGGTCATTAGAATTTTGAATTTGTCCCGATCTTATCGAGGATGCTCGACGAAGTCGGCATTTGAGATTTGGAATTTGTGATTTGAGATTTCTAACATAGAGTGCTCCCACGCCTTTTGGCCCGTAAATTTTGTGAGCTGATAAAGTCATTAGGTCCACGCCCAACTTGTTCACGTCACAATCCAAAAATTGGAATGCCTGAACGGCATCGGTGTGTATTAACGGGTAGGATTTAGAATCTAGAATATAGGATTTAGGATTTTTGCTTTTGCTAAATTCTAATTTCTTCGTTCTAAATTCTCGGACAATTTCAGCTATAGCTGAAATTGGCTGTATTGTCCCGATTTCGTTATTTGCATACATTACTGAAACTAAAATCGTTCTATCGTTTAAAAATTCTTTAAGTTTCTCTAAGTTCACAAAACCTTCTTTTGAAACGGGCAAATAAATCACCTCAACCCCCTCACGCTCTAAATCTTTGGCGGTTTCTAAAACAGATTCGTGTTCAATCGCACTAATAATTATTCTAAGTGGTGGCTCAGCTTTTTTTGGGTAGCAACTCTCGCAGGCATTCGAAGCTGGGTCTCCGCCTGCTGCGGAGTTCGAATGCCGAGAGCGTAGGCGGTCATTTGCCGCTGGAGCAAATGAACCGCCGGTGCTACGCAAAAATTGCTGAGCCGCACCCACCACCCCCCGCAGGACCAAATTATTCGCCTCTGTCGCTGAACCAGTGAAAATAATTTCTCTGAAATCCGCGCCGATGATGCGAGCGATTGTTTCGCGCGCCTTGTCCACCGCCGCTATCGCATCAGCCCCAAAAGAGTGGAGCGAGCCGGCATTGCCATACCGTTCGCCAAAATAAGGTTTCATAAATTCAAAAACCGCCGGATCAACCGGCGATGAAGCTGCGTAGTCCAAATATATTTTATACTTAGCCGGCATTTTCATCTTCGCCTTCTTCAATTGCTTCCTTGCCGTGAAGGATACGATATAGATCGATTTTCCTTAAAATAAAAAGGAGTAGGGTAAGTCCGATGCTCGAGATAACGGCAAATTTAATAAGACCGATCCCGGCGAGGGTTCCTATCGCCGCCACAAACCAAATTGTTGCGGCGGTTGTAAGCCCTCTTACTCGGAGGCCTTCTTTTACAATGATGCCCGCACCAAGGAAACCGACACCGACCACGATATTTGCTAGGACCCTGTCGGGCAAAGTGTTTTGGATCGCCTCTTCGGAAACTCCGGCAACAAAAGGAACGGCGAGGGATATTATCGCGAAAATAGCCGAGCCGGCCGCAACCATAATACTCGTACGGACTCCAGCTCGTTTCCCAACCATTTCACGCTCAAGGCCAACAACCGCGCCGAGTAAAATCGCCACCCCAAGGCGCAAGAGCATTTCTTCGAGAGTCAATACTGTTAACATAATTTTATCCTAATTCTTAGGACCCTTTTTGTAAAAT
>CAYIWX010000002.1:23893-33036 GCA_964367305.1 uncultured Candidatus Saccharibacteria bacterium | reverse complement strand
GAAAATTTTTAGCATTATTTTAATCGGTGGCGGGGTTTTTCTTTTATTTGTATGACAGAATATTTAAGATTTTTTCTTCTTTTCGTTATGGGGCTGGGCTTTGTTTATCTCGTTCTTTGGCAGATTAATTTCAAAAAAGACGAGCCGGTTTTCGGTTTGACTTTTAGTCAGATTTACGCTGAAGGGTTGGGACTGGATTGGCGGGAGGTATACAGCGCAATCCTTAGTGAGTTGAATCCTCGAAAGGTTCGCCTCATTGCTTATTGGCAGAATCTTGAACCGCAAAAAGATAAATTCAATTTTGCCGATCTAGATTGGCAAATCAAAGAAGCTCAAAAAAAGAATGCGGAAATAGTACTGGTTTTGGGCTATCGAGTACCGCGTTGGCCGGAATGTCATGCGCCAAATTGGACAAAAAGCCTCAAAAAAGAAGAATTCGACGAAGAGCTTCTGTCCTATCTTAAGGAATTGATTTTGCACTATCGGTCATTTTCTTCAATTAAGGTTTGGCAGGTGGAAAATGAACCGCTCCTTTCATTTTTTGGCGATTGTCCGAAAGCAGAGAGAGAATTCTTAAAAAAAGAGATTGAAACAGTAAAAGCGCTGGATTCTCGGCCGGTTATGATTACTGATAGCGGTGAATTGAGCTTGTGGCTTAGGACCATGGGTCTCTCGGAATTTTTGGGAACAACTCTTTATCGAGTAGTGTGGAACAAATATGCGGGCTGGTCAGAGAGTGTTTACCCCCCGGTCTTTTATACAATTCGCTCGGGTATAGCGAAAAGAATCTTTAAAAATAAGGAGGTTATTATTTCAGAACTTCAAGCTGAACCCTGGACAGCCTATCGGAAGCCATTAACAGAGGTTGATTTTGAAGAACAAATAAAACATTTCAGTGTGAAAAATTTGAAAAACAACATCGAATTTGCCGAGAAGACCGGTCTTCGGGAAATTTATCTCTGGGGAGTCGAATGGTGGTACTGGCGTAAATTAAGAGGTGATGAGAATTTCTGGAATTTCGGAAAAGAAACCTTCCGCCAATAACACCATTCAAGTTTAAAAATTAGCCCACTTGCTTTTAATTTTCAGATAGGTTATTTTTGGTTCTAGTTCCGAAAACGGGGGGAAGAATTATGTCTCATTCGTGCAGCCACCATTGGCAATGGGTTTACGTGAAAATTGAAGGAGTTTGGGTTCAGTTTCGAAGGTGTGGTATGTGCGATCCATCTAAAGACCTAAAGGGTCCGTTTGGTTTTATGTCGGTTAGGCTCACGGAAGGAGAAGTTGTGAACCTGCTTCACGTACCAGTTGATATGCAGTCAGATCTTCTAAGTAGAGTTCGGGCCTACCAATTCATGAGTGCTTTGCCTCACTAATCCTCGACCCGTCTAAAAGTTTTATTCGCGCCCCCAAGGCGCGTTTTTTTCCAAAACCGATTATTATTCCCAAAAACCCTCCGAGCATATCTAAAAAGAGATCCGAGATCGTATCGGCGTAAAGATGCGAGGCATAAGATTCGTAGTTTAGATAAGCTAAAACAAATTCGAAAAATTCCCAAGATACCCCAACAAGAAGCACCATACAGAGTGTATAAAAAGCCCTGTTTAGTTTTTTCTCCGGGAGAAGAAAAAACCTTGAATAACGTTCTTCAAAATAGACCAAAACAGCTGCTATCCACATCCCTCCCAAAAAGTGAGCAAAGATATCAAATTTGCCTTCGGCTGTAAACCAGCCGAAAACATTTCCGCCGATCTGGCTTAAAAATATCAAGATAGTTGTTACAACCACCAGCCTTTTTACCCCCGAACTTTCCATAATATTAAATATGTTATACTAAAACTAGTTGCGAATAAACCCCGCGGGGTAAAGGTCGACTTTTTAGTTATTAAATTTAAGCATTCACTAAAATAATATGGTTCTTCAAGATTGGACAGCGTTAGTTGTCGGATCTCTCCAAAATTTGTGGTCTGGTGCAATTGCCACCCTAGGCAGCATTGTCGGCGCTCTTATTGTTCTTGTTGTCGGTCTTATTGTTGCTTCAGCCTTGGGGTCACTCGTCGAAAGAGTGGTCAATTTAGTAAAGCTTGATCGGGCCCTTGTAAGACTTGGCCTTGAACAATACTTTGAGAGAGCCGGTCTTCGTTTGCGAAGCGGCCACTTCCTGAACAAGGTAGTTTATTGGTTCTTGGTAGTAGTTTTCCTTCTCGCGGCGGCAGACATTTTGAGATTTTACTCGCTCTCAAATTTTTTGAGAGAAGTTCTTCTCTACGTTCCGAATGTTTTCGTAGCTGTTCTTATCATGCTTTCGGCAGTTGTGGTTGGCAATTTCTTAAGGGGATTAGTGCGAGCATCGGTTAAAAGCGCAAGACTTCACAGCGCGGGATTTTTAGGGACGCTCACGTGGTGGGCGGTTGTAATCTTTGGATTTTTTGCCGCTCTTTCTCAATTGGGAGTTGCGGTCGCGTTGATTAATTCGCTTGTGACAGGATTTGTTGCGATGCTTGCTTTGGCTGGCGGCATTGCTTTCGGCCTTGGCGGGAAAGAGTACGCTTCGGACCTTTTGCGACGTTTGAGAGAACACACGGAGAGCAAATAAAGTTTCTGACTCAGAAACGTCATAATACAAACTTGGCAACCCCCTCCTTTTCGGAAAAAGGAGGGGGTTGCTTTTTTGTGGTCGAGATAATATATTTAGTTTCATTATGACATTTGCGATAATAGAAACGGGGGGTAAGCAGTATAAGGTAACTCCTGGTCAAAAAATTAGGGTGGAAAAAATTGATGGCGAGGTTGGAAAAAAATTCGAATTCGACAAGGTACTTCTCCTTGCTGAAAAGGATGTCGAAGTCGGCACTCCTTATTTAAAGACTGGGGTGGAGGGCAGGGTTTTATTACACAGCCGAAGCGACAAGAAGATTGTTTTCCGCTATCACTCAAAAACCCGCTATCGAAAATTCAAAACCCACCGCCAGCCTTTTACAGAAGTGGAAATTGTAAAAATTAAATAGTCCTTCTCAGAAGGACTATTTTATTATGTTTCTCTAATGGGCCGGGTTTATTTCCAGATTAAAAAGAGACCGACAAAGACGATTCCAACCAAGCCAGAATAAATCAAAAACCAATTTTTTAAAGCTGGGTGGTTAAATGTCAGCTGTGGGTAGTAAAAACGCAAGTAAGACAAGGTAATGGTGGCACTCAAACAATACATACCGAGATAATATAGAGGCAGAGGGAAAATGTTCCAGTTGGAAAACGCTTTTATAAAAGCAAGTACGAGAGTCGCTATTAGGACAAACATCGCGAAAAGCGCCAAAAGAAGTCTTTGGGTGGGAATTTCCGAGTAACCGTTACTCTGAGTCGACATTTTTCACTCCAAAATCTAAAACAACTTTACACACAGTAACTCTGTGTAATTTTTTTGTCAAACCCCTGTATAATGCAACTCCCAACTACACTCTTGACGGCAACTCTCGGAGGCGAAAAAGCTTGGTCTCCGACCGCGGTCGGAGTTTTTCGCCGAGAGTGTAGCGCTGCGGCTTCTCGTCCCGATGCTTGTAAGCATCGTGGATCCGCGATTTTGCCGGAACAAAATCGGGACTGGAGTAAGCCGACAGCCGGACGGAAAGAGTGTGGTTGGGGGTTTAACTCCTCCTCTTTAGTGCCTGATTCAACGTTTCTTCATCGGCGAATTCAATCTCGCCTCCCGTGGGAATTCCCCGGCCGAGGCGAGTGATTTTTTCCGCCAAATTTTTAAATTCTTGAGCAATTACTTGAGCGACATAATCACCGGCGGCGTTGGGGTTTAAGGCGATTATCAATTCTTTTATTTTACCGTGAAGATCGCTTATGATTCTTTTCTTGAGGTGTTCAAGACGAAGTTTTTGAGCGGTTTCAAGGGCGTCCAAATCACCGAATCGGCCAAGGATGAGATATTGTCCTTCAAAGTTCGCGGTTTTTTCTAAAGAGATTAGATCGGTTTCTTTTTCAACGATAGCAATAATTGATTTCTCTCTCTTCGGGTTTGAGCAAATGCCGCACAACTCCCCATTATTGCTCAAAAAAAAGCACTGTTTGCAACGACCGAGGTTTTTAAGGGAGCTTAGGGCCGACTCTAGTTCCCGAAGATCGTTTTTGGGGAGACCCGTCAAATAAAAAGCCAGTCTTGTGACGAGGCGGGGACCCAAAGAGGGAAGGCGAGAAAAAGCGGCAATAAATTTTTGGATGGCCTCAGGGATCATGGGTTAAATTCCAAATTCCAAATTCCAAATTTCAAATAAATCCCAATGACCGAAATTCCAAACCGTTTGGAATTTGGCGCTTGATATTTGGTGCTTCGTTGCTTGGTGCTTATTTGTCATTTGGTGCTTGTAATTTGAGATTTAGGCCTCCTGCGCATGAACCGTATCAATATTTCGGAAACTAACTTTTTCAGGATCAAATCTTAGTTTTACGCTACCCAAAGGACCGTTTCGATGTTTTGCCACAATTATTTCAACAAGGTTCTGTTCTTCCTCCGGCAGATCCATTCTTTCCCTGTCTTTCCGGTAAAGAAAAAGGACAACGTCAGCGTCTTGTTCTAGGGAGCCGCTTTCTCTAAGGTCTGAAAGCCGGGGAATTTTTGATTCTCTTTGGTCAACGGCGCGGGAAAGTTGAGAAACAGCTAGAATTGGAATATTTAACTCTCTTGCCAACGATTTTAATCCTCTTGAAATTTCGGTTACCTGTTGGACTATGTTGTCGCTACCGATTCTGGGATTGATCAGTTGGAGGTAGTCAACAATTAACAGGTCTAATCTGTTTTCTACCTGAAGGCGTCTCGCCATTGATCGCATTTGGAGAATATTTGGGCTGGGGGTGTCATCAACAAATAAAGCTTTATCTGAAAGGTCGTCGAGCGCTTGTCTAATCAGAGCAAAGTCCACTTCTTCTTTTAAACGGCCGGTGCGGAGCCGCCAAAGCGGTATTTGGGCCTGGCTCGCGATCAAGCGATCAATAACTTGTTCTCGAGACATCTCTAGCGAAAAAATCCCAACCGCATTCCCTCGGAGGGCAGCGCCTCGGGCAATATCGAGAACAAAAGCAGTTTTACCGAAAGAGGGTCGGGCGCCCACAATAATGAGGTCCGATTTTTGAAGACCAGAGAGAAGATTATCAATGCCTTGGAAATTTGTGGGAATGCCTCGAAGGTGGCCCCCGCCTTCGTGAAGTTTTTCTAATCTTTCATAGGCCGCCGGCAACTCATCTTTTAAATGGACAAATTTTAAGGTTCTCGAACGACCCGAGACGTCAAAAACTTTTTTTTCTACTCGATCGAGTAATGTTTCGAAATCGTCGTGCTCAAAAGCATTTTCATTTATCTCCGATGAGACATTGATTAAATCGCGCCGCACCCGTTTTTCTTTTACAATATTCGCGTACTGGGCTACGTGGGCTGAAGTGGGAACACCATTGATAAGTTCCGTAAGATATTCATTTCCGCCAACCTCTTTCAAGAGTTTTTTCTCTCTGAGAATGCTCCCGACCGTTAAAATATCAATCGGTTTGCCGCCTTGAAAAAGGTCGAGGATGCAGGCATAAATTTTATGATGGGCAGGATGATAAAAATCGTTCGGTTCAAGCGTATCCGCCACCTTTATAATGGCGTTTTTATCGAGCATTAAGGATCCCAGAACTGAGGTTTCAGCTTCTAGATCTTGAGGAGGAACTTTTAAATTTTTACTAGACATAAAAATTTAGAAACTCCAAATTACAAATTCCAATGACCAAAATTACAAAAGGTTTGGAGTTTGGTGCTTGTGATTTGATGTTTCGAGGGCCAAGGGCCCAATTGGCGTATCTTCTACCTCGTATCCTAGCACCCGGATTTTATTTCGCAAAGCGTCTGCTAGAGCAAACTGTTTATTTTGTCTTAATAACTCTCGTTCGGCGACAAATTTTTTTACTTCCGGAGGAATTACCGGCTTTTTTGGCTTGAAACCGAGCGTCTCGAAAGTCGATTCCAGGAATTTTTTGAGAGAAACGAGATGGTTTTTCTCGTAATACCAAACATTTTCTTGATTTTGGCCGATTGATTCGAAAATTAAAGCGAGCGCCTGAGGAGTATTGAAATCATCTTCTAGGGCAAAGGCCATTAGGTTTTCAAAGACTTTCACGGGTTTTTGGCCCGGAAAATTTTTTATTGTGCGATTTTTAGTTTCCAGAACAAAATCAATTTTCCCTAAAAAATCTTCAAACGTTTGGAGAGCAGCTCTGGTTTGATTTGCAAGTTTTTCCGAATAATCAATGGGTGAACGATAGTGGTGGCCCAAAACCAACAATCTAAGAATATTCGGAGAATAGTCTTTAAGAAGATCCCCGATCGTTATAAAATTTTTCAGACTTTTCGACATTTTTTCTCCGTCAACCAGCAAAAATCCGGTATGCATCCAAATTTTTACGAAAGGTTTTTTCCCGGAAGCCGATTCTTGTTGGGCAATCTCAGCTTCGTGGTGGGGGAACTTCAGATCTATTCCTCCGCCATGAATATCGTATTGCGGACCGAAAAATTTTTCGGTGATGGCGGTGTCTTCAATGTGCCAGCCGGGCCGGCCATCGCCCAAGTCCGTCTTCCATTTCGGTTCGCCAAGTTTCGCAAATTTCCAAAGAGCAAAGTCGGCTTTATTTCTTTTTTTAAGATTCTCATCGATTCGAGAAACGGCATCTTCGGCTTCAAGGGTGGTGCGGTGAGACAATTTCCCATAGTCACCGAATTTCGAAACGTCAAAATAGTAGCCATCGCCCGGAATTTGGTAAGCGAACCCCTTTTTTAAAAGCGTCTTAATTTGTTTTAAAATTTGGGGAACGTAAGCGCTCGCTCTTGCGTATTTCGTGACTGATTCGATATTCAAGTCTTTCATATTTCTCAGATGTTCCTTGGTAAAAATCCCAGCCAACTCGGCCGGATCTTTTTTTTCATCCTTAGCTCGCTCAATTATCTTGTCGTCAACATCAGTTATATTCTGGATGTATTTAACTCTGAACCCGCGGTGCTTTAGGTATCTTACAAAGGTGTCGAAAAAAATATAGGTTCGGGCGTGACCGATATGAGAATAATCGTACGTTGTGGGACCACAGACAAAGATTTTTAACGATCGGAATAGGGGCTTTTTAAGCAATTCTTCCTTGCCCGAGAGGGTGTTGTATAGATACATAAGATTAATTTACAATTTTCAATGACTAATTTCCAATTAACTTTCAATGAGCCAATGTTTGAAAATTGAACATTAGAAATTGAGAATTTAGCTGGAGAAACCAGCTATAGCCACCCTTTTTTCCTGAAAATGATTGCGAGTATTATTACGAGAACCGTTACTATTCCCAACTGAAGCCAATAATCGCTTGGGCTATTAATAAGCGAGTGATCGATTTTTGGTTGTAAGGCAATAGTTGCATAAAGAAGAAGGGGAACACCGAGGAATGCAAGGATGGAAAACCTCCGGATCACCTCCGATGTTTTAAATTCAAAAATTTGTGAGATGGTTTCGCTGTAAGATTCAACCGTTGCTCTTAAGTTTTTCAAAAGGTAATTTACTTTTAAAAAATCTCCCAAAAGATCAGAGAAATAAATTTTTAAATTTTCGCCCCAGAATTTAGTGCCTACGTTTAAGAGCGACTCAAGCATGGTGCGTTGCGGAACGGCAATGATTGTGAAATCGAGGATATCTCTTTTAATGCGGGAAATTTCTTCAAGGAGTTTTCGATCCTGGCGTTTAAAAAGCTGATCACCCACAAAATTTACTTTTGCCTCAACGTGCTTTAGCTGGCGAAGAGAAAAATTATGAACTTCTTCGATGAGATGGTAAATCATTTCGGCGGTGGTTTTGATTTCTTTGCTGAATTTTTTCTCTAAATCGCGCTCAAACTGCAAGATTGGTTCGAGATTTTCATAGGTAACCGCAACGAGAGTATTTTTTTTGGCGATAATGTCTATCTCGGCTCTTCTTGAGGTGCGGTGTTCTACATCGTAGATGGGGAGGTGGTAGACCATAAAAATGTAGTCATCGTATCTTTCTACTTTACTGCGATCGCTTGGTACTAAAATCTCGTCGAGGATTAAGGGGTGGATATTGAGCTTGTTTTTAAGAAATTGAATATCCTTTTCCTTGGGGTCGGTAATCAGTATCCACTGTAATTTGTTAATAACGATTGATTTCATGAGGGTCCTTAGTTGCTCCAGTTAAGGATGATGTCATCTATGCGAGGAGTTGATGTTTGGGTGGCGTCGCTTAGAAGACGCACTTTGTACCGCAGATAGCGGTAATTTGAGACTGGACCCCTGTTTATGCAAATAGCCTTATTTGGACCCGCTCCGGGATTTGAAATTCCAGCAAGAGGGCATGCTCTCCCGTAATAGGTTGTATTTGTTCCGTCAGGACCGATGTAATTCCAAGGGCCATTGGAATTATTTGAAACGGCAACTTGGAAATCAACTGAAGTGCCTGGGGGCTGCGCACCGTGCCAGATCACGCTGTTTAGAGTAGCGCCGCCCGTTACTCTTGTGTCAAAAACAGCTGATTCGAGATGTGCAAAAGACGATGTAGCGCTCCAGCTCGTCGTCACTTTATAGTTGGAGTTCCCGCAGGTTCCAAGGTCTGCGCAGTTGAAGCTTACCCATCCCTCAAGATCATTCCAGGCAAATCCGGAAAAATCTCCACCGTTATCAATATTTACAGAATAGTTGGAGCTTAAACAATTGTTGGGTCCGCCGTGGCTTGACTCATCGCAATTAAAGCTGATCCAGCCGACCTCATCGTTCCAGCCCCATCCGGTTAAGTCTCCGCTTGCATTGCCATTCGGGCAGTTGCCGTCTATATCGTGAGGGCCCGGACCATTGCAGACGCCATAATTTGAAGTGCTGCAAATATTGCCGTTTCGTGTTGTGAAACAGTTGAGCGATATGTCACCGATCGAAGAAGAAGCGTAGCCTTGAATTTTTTTGCTATCAACCGAGACGCTGTCCGTCCCAAAGAAATCCCACCATCCGCTTATATCGCTCCAGGCGTAACGATTTATTGAATCGATATTGGTGGCGGCCCTCACAACAAGAGCCAAAAGAAAAAGGATGATTATAATAACGAGAAGTACTCGAAAGACAATTTTAAAAA
>CAYIWX010000002.1:0-23793 GCA_964367305.1 uncultured Candidatus Saccharibacteria bacterium | reverse complement strand
CCTTCCGGAATTCACCTCTCGACAAGCTTGGGATCAGTTCCGGCCTTCCTCTCGTTCGCTTCAGTATTTTGTATTTATCACTACGAAGAGGCCCGCTCGAGATGCTTTGTTTGCTTTATTCCGCCCAATTTTTCATTGCCTTTTTTTGGGGCAAGTCTTTAACGTTCCCGGCAACTTTCAAAGGTAATCCCTAAAAGCGAACCAAACCTCTTGAGTGAGACTCCGCAGGCGGCGAGCTTGGTACCCCGATCTGAATCGGGGTTCGCCGCCGAGGACAAGCAAGTCCGCCGCCCCAAGTCCCCAAAAGCTCAACTTTTTGTTTTCGACGGCAACTTTCGGAGCTCCGACGGCTTGGTCTCCGAAGGAGCGTCGGAGCGAGAACGTAGTGGTGCGCCGAGCCGCTGGAGCGAGGCGACACCCGGTGACGGAGAGAATAAAAAGTTGAGCGCTCCCCAGTTATCCACAGCAAGATTGTCTTTTTCTACAATTCTAATTTAGAATATCTACATTATGAGGTTAAATAAAATTCTTTTAATTCTGGTCGTTGTCTTGGTATTGGCGTTGCTGGTTTTTTGGGTCCCTAAGTGGTTTCGAGATTCCGGTTATTCGGCGGTTTATTTAAGGACGGGCGATCTTTACTTTGGAAAACTTGTGACATTCCCTTATTTTGGATTGAAGAATGTTTATAACATTCAGGTCAATTCTCAGAATCAGCAAAATCCTTTGAGCATTCAAAAATTTTCAAGTGTTTTCTGGGGACCAGAAGATTTCTTGAAGATCAATCGTGATCAAGTGGTCTGGGTTACAGGACTAAATAAAAATGGTCAATTAGCCGAACTTCTTCGCACGAATCCGAGCTTGACTCCCGCTACTCCTCCTTCAGAATAAGACCAATAATTTAAGCTTGGAGGGATTGAAAAGTTTTGCCCTTTCGGAGTAGTGTTACTGATGATGAAGACAAAAATCATCGGCTTAATCGTAATTGGATTAATTTTGGGCTTTGTTTTAAAGCTTAGTTTTTTTGATTCTTTCCGTTCGGTTTTCGAAGAAGCCTTTTTAAGTGGTGGAAGGGAGGTTCTTGAGATTCCGCTTCAGAGCCAAACCGTTTCACGAGAAACAGAAATAAAAAAACATTCGGCATCCTTAGCCGAAATTAAAAAAGATAATATTGCTTTCTGTTCTTTCGGAGAATTAAAACTACCAATTGGAGACCCCACTATTATTTTTAACGAAATTGCCTGGATGGGGAACGAAGAAGGCTCTCAAAATGAATGGATAGAGATTAAAAACATAAACCCAAAAACAATAAACGTATCTGGCTTTCAAATTATCGATAGAGACAACCAGATAAATTTTGTTTTTCCGAGTGGCACAAAAATCGAACCGGGTGGGTTTTATCTTTTGGAACGGAACGAAGAAGCCACTCTCGTTTCAAGTGATTCAATTTATTCCGGAAATTTGAAAAATAGCGATGAGGGCTTACGCCTTTTCGATTCAGAATGCAGTTTAATGGACGAAATTTTGGCGAATCCGAATTGGCCAGCGGGAGAGAACGAAAGTAAAAAAACCATGGAGCGCGCTTCGGATTTTTCTTGGCAGACCTCAGCGAATATCGGCGGTACTCCTAGAAAAGAAAATTCAATTCTCCCGCCACAAACTAAAGAATCGCAATCCGTAGTTGTTTCTTCCGCGACATCAACCCCTTCAATAATCGAAGCACCTCAAACCAATCTGCCAAGCGAAGAGAACAATGCTGTCTCCCAAAATCCGACCGCTCCCAATCTCTCACCGGTCGTCTCGGAGATAATGGTTGGTATCGAAGGTAATTCAAATTATGAGTTTATCGAGCTTTATAATTCGAACAATGAATCAATAGATTTAACCGGCTGGACGATTAAAAAGAAAAGTTCGACCGGGAGCGAATCAACGGTTGTTTCTTTAAGCCGACTGGAAGGCAAACACATTCAACCAAAGAAATATTTTTTGCTTGCAAATGAAGGGGGATATAACGGCGGAATAGTGCCTGATATTTGGTGGCCGAAGTCGTATACGTTTGCTTATACCAATAACGCCCTGGTTTTATATAATCCTTCCGGAGACAAAGCGGCAGAAATAAGCTGGGTGGAAATTCCCAAAGATCAAAGTTGGGAAAGAATTTCTTGGGAATCTAATCAATTCAGAGTTCAATCGATTCCCAGCCCGCAGAACAGCGCGTTTTAAATCTTTACACATTTAAATATTTAAAAATGGCAACCGTAGAAAAATTTGAAGATTTATTGTGCTGGCAAAGAGCGCGGGAACTTGTGAAAGGAATTTACAAAGAATTTTGGGAGTGTCGTGATTTTGGGCTAAAAGATCAGATCCAAAGAGCAGCAGTTTCCGTGATGAGCAACATTGCCGAAGGATTTGAATCCGGCACAAGAGAAGAATTTGTAAATTACTTATACATTGCGAAGGCGTCAGCCGGAGAAGTCCGGTCTCAATTGTATATTGCGCATGATGTCGGTTATTTAAACATTGAAAAATTTAAATATTTGAATAGTCTCGCGGTTGAATGTTCTAAATTGATAAAAAGCTTTGCCGATAAAGTAAAGGGTGGCGCAAGGGGCGGTTTGCAATTTAAACACATCAAAAAACCCGATTCGTTCGAAAAGATTATTAAGGAACAAGGCCTAGTCCGTCTTCCCGACGGTAGAATCAAGCGACTCTAATTTGCTATAATAGAGAGTAATGCTAAAGAGTATTTTCTCTCTTTTCTTTGTTGGTGTTTTTGTTTTAGGTTTCTTTTTTGCCTCTTACAGCAATGCTTTTGTGGGCCCTGGCGTGGGCCAAAATCCGGGCACGGGCGGTGGGGCTATGTTTGTTGATTCGAGTGGGCGGATTGGAATCGGGACAACCCTCCCGGCTTATAAATTTGATGTGAACGGCGAGATAAGGGTTGGGGGAACAGTTGCGGGTAATTTTTATGCCTTTAATTCTTCGGGGGTTTTGGGTGCGCAGATCGCAGGTGCTGGAGGAAACACGCTATTTTCATTAAATGGCGGTAACGTCGGGATCAACACGCCTCTTCCCGCAGAGAGATTAGATGTTACTGGAAACATAAGGGCGAGCGGATCACTCATTGGAACTCTGACCGGTTCGCTTTCCGCAACAAATATCACGGGCCCGGCCGCATTTGGAATAAGTTACGGCACTTATAGTTATGCTTTCCCGAATGCTCTCGCTATTGGTACCACAAACACAAGTGGTCTACAAGCAAATAGTTTATATGTGAATGGAAATATCGGAGTCGGCACAACCGTGCCGGGGAGTCCCATAACAATTCGTCGTTCAACTGCCGGTACTGCCTTTGCAATTAGAAACATAGGAGACACCGCTGACACATTTACCGTGAGCGATACCGGTTTACTTACAGCCGGTTCTGTTCCTTGGGCGCGGCTTACTTCATACCCCGCCGGTTGCGGTGCAGGTCAAGCAGTTCAGGTTATCGGCGGGACCTTGACTTGTATTTCGGTTGGCGCTGGCACCGTTACCTCTATTGATTCAGGAGCAGGGCTTACGGGTGGGCCAATTACAACTGCTGGAACATTAAATGTCGGAGCCGGTACCGGCATTATAGTCGCGGCAGATTCAATTTCTGTAAGCACAACTACAATTCAGAGCAGGGTAAGCGGCACTTGCGCGGCCGGTTCAAGTATTCGGGTTATCGCTCAAGACGGCACAGTGACTTGTGAGACGGACGATACGGGTGGCGTGAGCGGAGGCGCCGCTGACAAAGTTGCATACTGGACAGGAGCAAACACACTTAGTCAAAACACAAATTTTCATTGGGACAATACCAATGCCCGGCTTGGGATTGGAACAGCATCGCCTGTGGTCAATTTTCATGCAGTAGGCGGAGTAGGGGGTTCAGATATAGCGAGGTTCGAAAGAACTTCTGGGGCCACTACCCAAGTATCCGTTGGTGGATCTGGCGGAAACCCCCAAGTAGTTTTTAATGACGTTGAGTCTCAACAATTCGCAATAGGCGTTGATGATGTGGCAGATAGTTTTAAAATATCTGACTTCACCTCAATCGGAACGAACGACCGATTTGTTATAAATTCTTCCGGGAACGTTGGAATTGGGACAAGTACGCCTGCGACCAAACTCCATCTTTACGATAGTGCAAGCGGTCCCATTCTTACTATTTCTGGTGCTTCTGCCAATTATCGCGGCATCACCGTAAAGGATCCTGCTGGTGCCGAACAATGGTTCTACGGCCCGAATAGTAGCAACAATTTTGTTCTTCGCCGGAGCGGGTCAACTGATTATATTACCGCTTTAGCTTCAAACGGAAACGTCGGCATTGGGACGGCGGGGCCGGGAAACAAACTTGGAATAACCATAACAACGAACGACATTATACCTGCGCTGGGAGCCAATGGAGGAAGTTTCGGGCTCTTCAAGAGCGATGCCGGCGCTACCCCGGGAAGTTATGGATTTATTATGGGTGTGCTTGGTAGTGGCAACGTGTTTCAACAAGTTCAGCGTATTGATGCAACAGCTACGGCATATCATCTTCTTTTGCAGCCCAATGGCGGCAATGTCGGCATCGGGACGACGAGTCCTGATACTAAATTAGATATTGAAGGAGCAGACTTTAGATTAGCTCAAAATTCAGCAACATTAGCCGGAAGCGTAGAAGGCGGCTCTTTTACAACAGGCGGGCTTTGGCTGATAAGAGACAGCGGTGGAACTGCAGATATCGTTTTAGATGCAAGAACGGGAACAAACAGTTATTTCAATACAGGCGGCAATGTCGGGATTGGGACGACGAGTCCGGGAGATAAATTAGATATAAATGGAACAGCGGCAACCAATCCGGGTGTTCGTGTTTTGATAGATGGTAATTTGAGAGCAAGATTGGGAGACCCTGGAGCAGCAAATGATGGTGCAGTAGAGCTTTATGATGCTTCAGGTAATAATGATGTGTTGATAAGGGGTCAGGGTGATTCGTTTTTAAATGGCGGCAACGTTGGCATCGGGACGGCGAGTCCGGGGGCGACACTTGACGTGAATGGAAACATTTTACTTTCTTCAGCCACCTCAAAAATAACTCACGCGACAAGAAGGGTTCAAAGTGGCGGGCTTACAGTCGGCACCACTTATTATGTCAAGCTCTATGACACGACGGACATCACGTCAAAAACATTGAAATTTAAGCTGCAGTCGTTCGCCGCTTCAGAATATGCCGCAGATGTGGATATATTTATTCCAGCATATGTTTTTCACTCTACCAATTATGGCGGAGCAACAAGTGGAATTGGGCCGCAAGTTACTACTCGTACGGGAGGTTTAACCGCTCAACCTGAGACATTCAAAAAAATCCATGTCGTCAGCCAGTTTGACGCGACTGCTGCTACTGATTTGCAGATATGGTTGGAATTTTATACGGATTATGCAGGTAGAAATATAGATATAACAGAAAAACCTGGCTCGGAACCGATTACATGGACTGGTCTTACCACCGTTGCGCCTGCCAACATCCAATACTCCGTTGCTTTTGTTCAGGGCGCGAAAAATGAAAATGGAATAGTTTCCAGAAGCGACGGCAACGTTGGCATCGGGACGACGGGACCGGGATACAAACTTGATGTTAATGGTAGTGCGAATGCTACTCAACTTTGTATTGCTGGCGTTTGTCAATCTTCTTGGCCATCTGGTGGTGGAGATATTACTGATGTGACTGCCGGCAGTGGTTTAACTGGTGGCGGGACAACGGGCGCGGTTACTTTGGATATTGGTGCTGGCACCGGCATCACGGTTGCGGTGGATTCAATAGCGGTAGATACCGCAGTAATTCAAAATAGGGTAAGCGGTACTTGTGCCGCTGGCTCTAGTATTCGGGTTATCGCCCAAAACGGCACAGTAACTTGTGAGGCTGATGATGTGGGCAGCGGCGTTGGTGGTTCTGGCACCATAAACTTTGTTCCCAAATGGACCGCAGGAACGACTCTGGGCAATTCTCGAATAACGGACGACGGCACTACCGTTACCATCCCTGGCTATGTCTTGTTGGGCAGCGGCGTAGCAGACAGTTGGTTTCCGTATAGTGGCGATGGCTGGGCGTATGTGTCCGGCGACGGTATAGTATTTCGTGATAACGCGGCCGGTGGATACGCGGAGCGAATGAGAATCGATGGTGGCGGTAACGTCGGCATTGGGGCAACAGGCGTTTCCGCAAAACTTGATGTTCAGGGTGGCGGCGTAATCGTGGGGACAATTGGAACCAATTCGAATACGCGAACCCTCACCCTGTTGAATTCCGGTAGCGCTCAAGTTAATTTCGGTCAATATCCGGGAGCTTGGACTTCGGCTCTGCAAATTCAGTCAGGTGACGCGACTCCAAGGTTTTTGTGGATGAGTCCGCTTGCCGCCAATTCTCTAGATGATGCACGAATCGTAGTCGGCGGCACTGGCTTAGATATTTATACTAATGCGGCGGCGGCCTCTCCTGGAACCCTTTCCGCTAATTTTAACGGCAATACGTTTACTGTTGGAGATGGCGGCGGCACAAGCAAGCTTAACGTTGCAACTGTTGACCCGATCTATACTATCGGCGGTAAGCAATATGCAACTTATTTAGCTGGTATGACCGGAGTGAAGGAGGAGACGACTGGAGTTGTTGGTGTCAAGTGTCAAGTGTCAGGTGTCAGGTGTGAGTACATAATTGATTTTAAAAATTTAGAAGAAGGTTCTGATCTGTGGTTGTTTTCGGAAACCACAAACCTAAAAGAAAACTTCGATAAGCTAGCCGTGCTTCTGTCTGCAGCTTTCGACGGCAGAGTTTGGTACGAGAAAGACTTCGAAAAATTCCAACTTAAGATTTTCGCCGAAGTCCTAAATCCTAAATCCTACATCCTAAATCCTGAAATATCATATCGTCTGACTGCCCCAAGGTTTGATTATGCAAAATGGACCAACTATTCAGATTCGAATCTCGAAGGACTTAACCTAGACAAGTTCCGCAATGAATAAAAGAATTTTTGCTACGGTTTTTGTGGGCGTGATTATTCTCGCTCTTGGCGTCGGATTTTGGTTGGGAAAGATTTCTTACCAAAGAGGGAATAACCTTGTTCCACCGGAAGCAGCTGTACTTGGAAAAGTTAATTCTGTAACCGGCACCGTTAAAAAGGTGGCCAAGGAATCGGTTTTTGTGGAGCTCGCTCTAAATTTGCCGCCCCAAGAGAGAGAGGTGTTGGTAGTCAGTGATACGAAAATTATGAAGAATGGCCGGGATGTTAAGATTAACGATTTGCGGTCAGGCGATTTGGTTTTTATCACATCCGAAGAAGATATTACAAATATGCCTCTCTTTAAGGCCACTACAATTTTTGTGAAAGTAAGCGCCAAGTAAAAATTCGTTATTTTGATATAATAAACCGATGAATCGAAAAAACATTTTAATCCTCGTTTCTTTAATAATCCTTGTGGGGATTTTTGTTTTGAATAATTCCTACCGAGACAAATCGGTTCAAAAAGGAGCACTTTCCGATGTTTATACAAATAAAGATGGCGAGGCGTGGAGTTTGCCCGAAGGAGCTTATCCTTTTGAAGTTGTTTCTGCCGAGACCGGTGCACCCAAATTTTTAGAAGGCAAAATTGACCCCTTGGACGTAAAACCTGGTCAAGTCCAAAAAATGAGAGTGGTGGTTCAGGATGAGGCTGGCGTAGCTTCTGTCATCGCCGAAGTGGAGACTGATAAGGGCACAACCGTAATCAAGCTTGCGAAAACCGGCACAGTTTCCTACGAGGAATTAGCGCCTGAGCGTTATGCTGTAAAAAATGGTGAGTTGGAAATTCTTTCTCCTTTCGAAGTTTACTTTCGGCACGCCGCGAAGATTTTATCGGAAGAGGGCATTTTAACTAATTTTGTTGCCCGGGCCGCTTCAAGCGAAAAAGAAGTTTGGGAAGGAAGCTGGGTTGTAAGAGACACCCACACAAAAACTTATTCCACCACTTTTCGGGCAAAAAGCGTATCTGGAAAAGAAGCAACCCTTACAATGGCTTGGTCTGACCCGTGTTTTACTTTGACTGGTCCTTTTGGAGGAGACGCATTACCCCTAAACTCACCTTGTTCTGTGGGTGCCTTAAGTTACGGAACTCTAGGAGCGGTTGATGGGTGGGACGGGGGAAATATAACAATAAACTCGAATGTCACTTTCATTGAAACGGTAGGAAACTTTATTTGGAATCCTGGGCGAAGCATTACTATTGGTCTTGGTGGAAGTTTTAGCGGGCTTACGGGCAGTTTTCAGCTCCGTGAATCCTGCCTTTACTTTACTGATTCGGATGGAGACGGTCACACTCCTTCTGGAGCAAAAACATTTAGCGATAATTGTACCACCTTGCCCGGTAAAGTGAGAATGATGAGCGCTTTGAGCACCAATGACTGTTATGACAATGGTGCGGGGGATGCGAGTGCTTACCCTGGCCAGACTGGTTACTTTTCGACTCCGCGAGGCGATGGTTCTTATGATTATAACTGTGACGGGAGCGGCAACGATGCTTCAGGTCCTGCGCCCGGAATTGGCCGATGCGATACAGGCTTTAGTGGAGTTGAATCTTGCAACACAACCGAGATTGCAAACAATAATGGCGTTCAAGGCTTTACGACAGCTGTGAGTTGCGGCAATTCCGGCACTTACGTTCTTGATCCGGGGGGTTGTTACTCCGTAAATGATTTTCCTTTACCATGTATTACAGAAACAAGGAGCTACACCTGTGGAACTCCAGCCGACTCCTTGTATGGTGGAGCAAATGGTAGTTGTACAACCTGTGCGGGGGATGAGCTTGGCGAGTGTACGGCTGGAAATTCAGGTAGTTCCGGCTGGGTTGGGGGGAGTGTTTTGGCTTGCGGGGCGACCGGAACTTATATTGACAGTCCCGGTTCTTGTGATTTTTCTTGCACTGTTCCAAATCCGGCTTGTGTGACTACTACTCGAACTCAAACTTGTAGGTAAGAGAGTTTAAAAATTATTAAAACGCCCCGGACTCTTGGAATAGAGCCGGGGCTTGTTTCTTCTTCATGGTCTCGGGGCCGGGTATCTCTCGGGTGTCGCTCGAGAGTTCGTGACGTTCCGGGGATTTTTCCCGTCTGCGTCAACGACCCAGATGTCCATCATCTCTGTGCTTGCACATCCGCCGGCGTAAACTAGCTTGCCGCTTAGGAGCCATGCCGGATCTTGAGCGCAAGTCGGATCGGAGGTAATACGAGTCTCATTTGACCCATCCGCCTCCATCACATAGATCTGGAACTTCCCGTCCCTTGAGGATGCGAAGGCGATTTTGCTGCCATCCGGAGATGGTTGTGGCGAGCCGTCAGCCCAGTTGTTTATTGTCACTCTCGTCTGCTCTGTGCCGTCACCCTTCATCCGGTAGATTTCCCAATTGCCGGCGCGGCTGCTCGCAAAGTAGATGTACTCCCCGTCGGGTGACCAACTTGGTGCACCGTCAGGCGAGCAACCCGAGCCGCAAATAATTGCGGTTAACTTTGTGAATCCGCTTCCGTCAATGTTCATGGTGCCAATACCCATTTCCTTGGGCGATTCCAGGTCTTGGTACTGGAAGGCTAATTTCTGGCCATCCGGGGACCAAGCCGGATCTAGTCCGCTGAATCGGCATTGGCTTACATTCGTAAGTCCGTTGCCGTCGACTCCGACTACGTAGATCGAAAGCGGGCCGTTATCGCAGGCATGAGCTCGGCCGAAGGCAATCCTTAAACCGTCCGGCGACCAACTTGGCTGGAAGTCCCCTAGAATGGGAAAGGTGAGCTGCCGCTCTCTTGAACCATCCGCATTCATCGTGAAGATGTATTCGCGCCAGCTTGTGGGACTCTCGTAGATCCTTCTCCAGAAAGCGATCTTCTCGAATTTTACAATGCTCACAGTCGCAGAGCCGGACTTCGTTGGGTCCTGAACGCTTGTCGCGGTCAAAGCGCAGGTTGCCGGCGTTTCGGTTGCCTGGATGGTGCCGGTTGTATTCACTGTGCATCCGCCAGCAACAGACCAAATCACATTTCGATCGAGGGCACCGGTGCCGATAACGGTTGCGGTGAATTGAGCGCTTTCGCGGATATCCACCGTGAGTGTTTCAGGCAGGACTTTCACCGACGTAACGGTTGACGGGATGGGCGGGGGCGGTGGTGGCGGCGGTTCGATGAAGTCACTGCATGCCGGCGCAAGAAGCGCAAGCGCGAAGAATAGGTACGAGCGTTTCATTTCTATCACCTCGAGAGTCAGGGTTTCGGTTGTCGAGTTAACTATTTGCAATTATAGACCGAAACTTTAAAAAAGTCAAATAAAAAAGCGATTTTTCTGCTATTATAATACTATGGTTTTGAAAACGTCATCTGGTCAAATTGCTTTACCTTTCATACTTCTTGTAAGTGGTATTATTATCGAAATTGCAATCGCGGGTTCATTTGTCGCTTACTTTTTAATAAATTCCGGATTGGGCGAAAGACTGGCTTTAAGAGCCGAGGCAGCGGCTCATGCCGGTCTCGAAGATGCGATTATTCGGATAAGTCAGGATAAAGGATACGCCGACCTTGGAGAAAATTATTCTCTGGATGTAAATGGCGATAATGTTTTAATTTCGGTTTCGAGAGTTTTCAATAGCGGGGCAAATATTTATGTTTACACGATAATTTCGGTGGCAACTGCTGGCAGCCGTGAGAAGAAGTTCGTTGCGGTCATCGCTGTAAACGATCTGACCGGCGAAATTCAACCTCAGTCTTTCACGGAATCTTCAGTACAATAATAATACAATGCCAAAACTATTAAAATCATTCGGTTATTTTTTAGAAAAATTAACTTCGCGGCCGGTCTTGGGGGGAATGCAAATCACTGATTCGGGTCTGCAGTACGTGCATATCGATAAGGAAAAAAGGATGGTTAATTTTTCATTGCGTTTACCACCCGGGATTTTGCGCGGCGGAAAAATTTTAGACAAGAGCCAATTCGTTGATGTTTTAAGACGGCTACACGACCTTATTTCACCTCGAAGGAAAAGAGAGATAGTAAAGATCGTTGTATCACTCCCCGCCGAACTTGTTTACACCCAAAGTTTGAGTATTCCGAATATCGCTGAAGAAAAAAGGGAAGAGGCCACCAAATTAAATCTTCAAATGGTTTCTCCTATCCCTCCGGGAGATGCCTATATAAGTTCCCAAACAATTTCTGAGAATTCTGACCGCTACGAAATTTTGGGAGCTTTCATCGATAAAAAAATAGTGGAAGATTATCGAAAAGTTTTTGAAATGGCTAATTTCTCGCCGATTATACTCGAATTTCCTTCCCTTGCTCTCTCGCGGGTAATTAACCAATCCTTTGAATCGGTTTCGGGACCGGTCTTAGTATTGCAAGTTTCGAGTGATGGCCTCGATATTTTTATCTTAAAAGATAACGCGCTTTATTTTAATTATTTTCGGTCTTGGAGTTCTATTCAGAGAGATTCAAAAGAGATTTCCCTTACGCTCTTCGAAGCGGTTCTAGTCGAAGAGATCCAGAAGGTGATTAATTTTGTTCTGAGCCGTTTCAAGGAAATTCCTAAAAGAATATTGCTTTTGACGCCAGGCTTTGAAGACAAAATAAAAGAAATGCTCACGACTCGTTTCCAAATAGAAACGACACCCTTGAAAATCACCTCTTACCCCTTGGGTCCTATCTGGTATATAACCCTGGGTTCGGCTTTACGGGGCGGTTGGGAAAGGAGCAAGGACGTGTCTATCACGCTTGGCACCGAAGGTTCTTTTGTTATTTTTTCGGAAGAAAGGATTTTAGAATTTGTAAGGCTCTGGAGAAATATTTTTGTAGGGACATTCGCCTTCTTTTTAGTTTTTTTTGCTTTTCTTGGGTTTATTCTAGTGCGGCAAAATGGAACTTTGGACGAAAGGTTAAAATCCCTTTTGAGCGCTCCCGCCGAACGAGATTTAAATTTCTTTGAAGGGAAAGCCGAAGAATTTAACAATCTCATCGCGGCGGTCGGGAAAATTAAGGCAAGTACTCCTCCTTGGAATGGTTTTTTGGCCGATCTAAAACGGGTAACGCAAGCGAACGGCATAACAATAGACCGATTTAATATAAGTTCTTTAAAGGAGCCGGTGACGCTTGTTGCTCGGGCGCCTGGTCACGACAATGTTATTAAGTTTAAAAATTTCCTCGCTACCGAGCCTAATTTTTCTTCCGTTGATCTGCCCCTTTCTCAAATTACAGTTGCGGAAGACTCAACCGTCGTTTTTAATATCAGTTTCCGTTACGGTATGCCGTCCCAGTAAAGATAGCGTTTGTTATTTTTTTAAAAACATTTTCCAGCATTTTTTTGTCTTGAGAAGCTATATTTTTCAGAACAAAAGATTCGGCTTTTTGCCTTACCTTCTCGTTTTTTTTGCGTACCCCAATTCTCAAGCGCCAAAATCGATTCGTTTTCAAGGTCTTAATGATTGATTCGATGCCTTTGTGGCCGGCCGAATTCCGGCCAAAAGAAAATTTGTAATTTTGAAAAGCAATATCGGAATCGTCGTGGACTATTAAGAGTGCGTCAGGCTTTATTTTTTTATCTTTCAATGTTTTGTAAACAAAACGGCCGGATTCGTTCATATAGACGTCAGATTTAGAAATTAGAAATTGTCCGCCGGAGGCGGATCCGCTCCTGGCGGAGAAATTAGAAATTTGGAGGTTTTTTGTTAAATAATCCAAGAACAAAAAACCGACATTGTGGTAGGTGTTTTCGTACTTTTCTCCCGGATTGCCAAGTCCGATTATTATTTTGATTTTTTGGGGGTTGAAACTTCCTTGCATTCGTCCTAATATTAACATAAATTTTCAATTTCTAATTTTCATTGAATTTTCAGTGTTCTAATTTTCAGCCCGTTTGGAAATTATTTCATTGTGAATTGATTGAGAATTAAAAATTACAAATTGATAATTACATGAGAAAAATACTTTGGTCATTCTTTGAAATTTTGGAAACTGTCGCAATTGCCATTGTTGCTGTTTTTTTCGTGCGGACCTATATTGCCCAACCATTTTTGGTTTCGGGCGCCTCGATGGAGCCCAATTTTTATGATGGCGATTACCTATTGGTTGATGAGCTCGCATATCGTTTGCGGGAGCCCGTTAGGGGAGAAGTCATAGTTTTCAAATATCCGCAGAACCCTCGCTCTTATTACATTAAGCGTATTATCGGTTTGCCAGGAGAGAAAATCGTGATTTCCAAAAGTGAAATATCGATAACCCTAGAAAATGGCGAGAAAAAGACTTTGTCCGAACCTTATATTTTGGGGGGTGGACCTAGTTCTGATTTTGAAACAGAGCTTAGGGCGGGGGAATATTTTATGATGGGGGATAATCGTAATTCCAGCTTTGACTCAAGAAGCTGGGGTTCGCTCAATCGTGAGAAAATTATCGGTCTTGCCAGGTTCCGATTGTGGCCGATTACAAAGGTTATGGCGTTTGAAGCACCGGTCTACTAGGAACACGTAACACGTAACATATAACAAATTTTCATGCCGAAAATAAAAAAACCTTTTAAAAAAATTCAGCTATTTCAGGGCGTAAAGGGAATGCCCGATATTCTTCCTAAAGACCAAGATTGGTGGAGGGCGGTTTGGCGGGCAGGGGAGACCACAAGCGAACTTCACGACTTCTATTATATAGAAACGCCCATCCTTGAACCGGCCGAGCTTTTTGAGGCGAGCGTTGGTGAAGCAACGGATATTGTCGAAAAACAGATGTACGTCTTTAAAACCAAAGGAGGAGAGCGAGTAGCTTTGAGGCCCGAAGGGTCGTCCCCCGTCATCCGGAGTTATTTGGAACACCACCTTGGTTACTTTCTTACGCCCCTTAAGGTTTATTATTATGGCCAAATGTTCCGGTATGAAAGGCCTCAAGCGGGGCGGGAAAGACAATTTCATCAGTGGGGATTTGAGATTGTTGGCGACAGCGATCCTTTTTATGATGTTCAAATAATTCTTACGATAATAAGTTTCTTTAACGCATTAAAAATAAAAGATTTAAATTTGAAGATTAACAGTGTTGGTTGCCGAGTTTGTCGGCCGACCTATCGCGAGCGTCTTAAAGGTTATTACCGCGATCATAAAAGTGAATTGTGTGGTGACTGTAAAATTCGTTACGAAAAAAATCCTCTTCGGATTCTCGATTGCAAAGAAAAAGAATGCATAGTTCTTCGAGAAAGAGCGCCGATAATACTAGATTACCTTTGTCAGAATTGTAATAATCACCTGAAAAATGTCCTTGAGCTCGTAGAAGATAACAATATTCCCTATGAACCCGATCCCTATTTGGTTCGTGGCCTTGATTATTATAATCGGACTGTTTTTGAAATTTTTTCTAAAGGTGAGGGGGAAAAATTGGGGGCTTTGGCTGCCGGTGGTCGCTTTGATTATCTTTCTGATTTTTTGGGTGGAAGAACTATGCCGTCGGTTGGAGGAGCTATCGGAGTTGAGAGGGTGATCGAGGTTATGAAATTAGAGAATTCTTCACCGAATTTTAAGACTAAACCCAAAACCTTCTTTATAACAGTGGGCGACCAAGCTAAAAAAACCAGTCTTAAATTAATGCAGGAACTTCGGAGGGGAGGGGTTATTGTCGCTGAAGCGGTCGGCAAAAAATCCTTGAAAGCCCAGCTCAAGGCAGCCGATAAAATAAAATCGTCCCTCGCTTTAATCTTTGGCCAGAAAGAAGTTTTCGAGAAAAGCATAATTATTAGGGACATGAGGTCAGGCGCTCAAGAAACCATTGTTTTGGAAAAAATGGTCGAGGAAGTGAAAAAGCGTCTTCACTAATCGCTAATTTGCACGAATAAAATCACGAATTTCACGAATAATAATTAGTGGTATTCGTGGTAAGTTGGTGAGTATTGGGGAATTATGCAATGTATTTTCTGCAAGATAGTAAATAAGGAAATTCCTTCTGACAACATTATCTATGAAGATGAAAACTCCATTGGTCTTTTAGACATCAATCCGATCGCTCCAGGCCATTCACTCGTTGTTCCCAAAATTCATGTTGGGAACGTCCTCGGTCTTCCTGACGACAAACTAGGAAGTTTTTTTGTAGCCACAAAGAAAGTCACGGAAATGCTTCAGAGATCTCTTAATCCTGATGGGTTCACTTACGGGATCAACGACAGAATTGGACAAACGATATGGCATTTACATATACTTATTATTCCGAGGTATAAAGGCGATGGCGGTACTTCTGTGCACCAGGTAGTTTCAAACCCGCCGAAAGAGTCGATCAAAGAAATAAAAAATAAAATCCTAAATCCTAAATTCTAGATCCTATATTCTAAAATTATTCATGCCAATAGAAATAAAAAGAAAAGAGGGAGAGAGCACGGGTTCGTTTCTTTATCGTTTCTCGAAAAGAGTGAAACAAAGCGGAATTTTAAAAGAAGTAAAAAGAAAAAGATTCAGACATCGAAATGTTAATCGCCAGAAAATTAAACTTTCCGCCCTTTATCGCTTGAAAAAACAAAAAGAAATAGCCGAATTTAAAAAGTATGGCTTCTCTTCGGGAAAGACTAAGCGGTGATTTGAATAGAGCCCTAAAATCCAAGGAAGAACTTAAGGTTCAAACTCTAAGGCTTCTTTTGTCCGCTATTCATAACCGTGAGATCGAGAAAAGAGGGAAAGGACTTCTTCCAGAATTAAGCGATGATGAGGTTTTGGAAGTTATCGCAAAAGAAGGTAAGAAAAGAAAAGAAGCGCGGGAGCTTTATTTAAAAGGCGGAAGGCCGGAGCTGGCCCTAAAAGAAGCGGCTGAGCTTAAATTGCTTGAAAATTACTTGCCGGCCCAACTTGGCGAAGGAGAAATTGAAAAGATTATAAACGGGGTTTTCGCGAAATTGAACCCGCAAAGCGAAAAAGATTTTGGGCGCGTAATGGCGGAAGCGATGAAAGAATTAAAAGGTAAGGCCGATGCCGCGCTTGTGAGCCGTGCAGTAAAGGAAAGGATCGCGAAAAGAGGTGATAATTAGTCTTAATTCCAAGTATCACACGCTCGAAAGGGGGCTCACAAGGATCATGGGCCGTGCTCTTCGTTATCTCAAAAAACCGGAAAGTTATCTCGAGGCTTACCTTGTAACCGACCGTTTTATTAGGGACCTGAATAAGCGTTTTAAAAAATCGGATAAAGTAACCAACGTTTTAGCGTTCCCATTTAAGGATTTTCCTCAATACCCGCAAAAGCATTATTTGGGAGAGGTCTATTTGGCGCCGGATTACGTGAAGAAAACGGGAAACAGCTTAGAACACTTGGTTATCCACGGACTTCTCCACCTTTTGGGATACACGCACGAGAAAAAGCGTGATAGGATTAGGATGGAAAAGCTCGAAAAGAAATTAATGCAATTAATATCGCGAGCCAATAAGGCGAGCTAATGTCTAGATATCCATAAATATCAACATGATATTTATTGAAATTAATAGATATTAATAGATATTATTTTGATATTATATGTCCCAAATAATTACCGGTCTTGATATTGGCTCTGCTCAGATCAAAGGCGTTCTCGCCGAAGAGAAAAAAAACGGAAACCTTTCCGTTATTTCCGTTTTTAAAGTTCCTTCAGCTGGTTTGCGGAGGGGGGTTATAGTAAATGTCGAAGATTTTACTGGAGCCCTTCGTGGTCTTATAGTCGATCTCCAGAAAATTTCTCGCCACGCAGTCAAGAATTTATTTGTTAACGTGAATGGTCCTGAAACCAAATCTCGCTCCTCAAGGGGAGTAGCGGCGGTGGCTCGGGCTGATCAGGAGATTCGTGAAGATGATGTCGATCGAGTTATTCAGGCATCAAAGGCGGTCAAGCTTCAGTCAAACTTTGTGCTTCTTCACAACATCGTGCAAGAATATTTTGTTGATGACATCGGTGACATTCAAGACCCGTTAGGCATGAATGGCAATCGCCTTGAGGTAGCCACACTTCTTGTTGATGTTTTTGGTCCTCAGGTGGATACGCTTGTGAAAAGCATTCGTCGGTCTGGTGGAGAGGTTGGCGGGCTTATTTTTAACCCGCTTAGCGCCGCAAGATCCGTTTTAACGAAGAAACAAAAAGAACTAGGGATTCTCATGATCGATTTTGGTTTTGGGACGACGACATTTCTTGTTTGTGAAGAAAACAAAGTATTGTTTACAAGAAGTTTGCCCATCGGTTCGGGTTTCATAACAAATGATATTGCGATCGGTCTCAAAACTTCGATTGAGGTTGCCGAAAAACTAAAGTTGACCTATGGTTTTGCCGAAGCTAGGGGTGTTGGAAGACGAGAATCTATTCATCTTGCCGATATCGATCCCCTAAATAGTCAAGAGATTTCTCAAAGGTTTTTGGCAGAAATCATTGAGATCAGACTTGAAGAGCTTCTTCAACTCATAAACAATGAGTTGAAGAGCTTGGGCAGGTTCGCCCAGCTTCCGGCGGGGGTTGTGATTACCGGGGGCGGCGTGAAAATGGCCGGCCTTGCAGATCTTGTCCGTCGAGAGTTAAAATTATCTGTACAAATCGGTTACCCCGATTTATCCGGTTTAGAAATCACAAATCCAACCCATCGGGAATTGCTCGATGATCCGGAATTTGCCGTTGCTTCAGGCCTTCTTCTTTGGGCCAAAGACGAAACAAAAAAATCTGAAGTAGGGGGATTCCGCGGGTTAAAAAGTTTTCTAAGAAGTTTAATACCATAGAAATTTTATTTTCAAATGTCTAAGCGACGAAATAAAAAACCAAGGAGAGAGGTGGGCGTTGTGCCGAGACCAAGGTTTGGGCCGGGCATCACCAGGATAAAAGTTTTGGGTATTGGCGGCGGCGGCGGCAATGCTGTGAGTCGGATGATGACAAGTGACAGAATGAAAGGGGTCGAGTTTATTGCAGTGAATACCGATGCTCAAGACCTCGATTACACCGAAGCTCACCGAAAAATTTATATCGGAAAAGCATTAACAAGAGGCTTGGGGGCGGGAATGAATCCCGAAATCGGCAAGCAAGCAATCGAAGAGAACCGTTCCGAAATCGGTGATGTCTTGGATGGGGCGGATGTCGTTTTTATAACCGCAGGTATGGGCGGGGGAACCGGCACGGGCGCATCTCCTATCGTTGCTGAGATCGCTCGCGAAAAAGGAATCTTAACGGTCGGCATTGTGACCAAACCTTTTTCATTTGAGGGGGCCCAGCGAATAAGAATAGCCGAAGACGGCTTAATGCGCTTGAAAGACAAAGTAGATGCTTTGGTTATAGTACCGAATGACAGGATTTTTGGTGTTATTCAAAAAGACACGCCGCTTTTGAAGGCTTTTAGCTTCATTGACGACATTCTAAAGAACGGCGTAAAAGCCATCGCGGAACTCATAAATGTGCCTGGAATTATTAATGTCGACTTTGCGGACATTAGGACGATTTTAAAGGACGCTGGTCCAACACTCATAGGTATTGGAATGGCCTCTGGCGCCGACCGGTCTATAAAAGCAGTTGATGCCGCCATTAACTCTCCGCTCCTTGAGCTTTCTATTGATGGAGCAAAAGGCGTGCTTTTTTCGATTGCGGGTGGGAGAGACTTGAAAATGTCCGAGATTAATGATGTGGCAAAGGCAGTTTCGGCAAATCTCGATACAAATGTTAGGGTTATTTTCGGGGCTTATCACGACAAAAGCTTAAAAGAAAAGAACATGAAGGTTACGGTAATTGCTACGGGTTTTAATGGTATCTTTAATGGCTCTCGATTGGGTTCAAATTCTCTTTTTGGGGGTGTTTTTCCTAAGAATAACATCGGAGCGACTGCTAAAGTAGTTGAAAATAGTGGAAACGACTCTGTAACAGACGAGGAAAACAACGGAAAGCCAGGCAAATCAGAAAAAACCAAGTCGGAACTCTGGGAAGTGCCCGCCTTCCTTAGAAAGAAGAAGCGTTAGGCAAATTTTAGACGATGGGGGTTATCTTCTGTCGTAAAAATCACAAAAAATTCTTATGAAACCCGCCGAAGTGCGGAATTTTTTTTACAAGACAAAAAATTTCGGCATATGGCAAAGTTTTATCCACAGCGAAATTATTTTTGGATGATTTTGAAATGCTAGAATAAAGTTAATAAAAGAATCATCATAATTTACTCATGGAGAAACACACAGACGTAGAAATCAACGCAAGTTTTTCAGAAAATGCCCTGAAGATGATGAAAAAACGTTATCTCTTTACGGATGATAATGGCAATCAAGAATTGCCGGCCGAAATGTTTCGAAGAGTCGCTCGCACTTTAGGAGAAGTTGAGAAAAAATACGGTCGCGATAATTCTTTCGTCAAAAAAACCGAAGAAGAATTCTTCGAAATTATGACTCGCAAAGAATTTACTCCGGCTGGGCGCACTCTTACGAATACCGGTACGCCTACGTCCTTGATTGCGAACTGCATTGTTCTCCCGATTCGTGATTCGATGGATTCGATTTTCCAAACCTTGAAAGATGCCGCTCTTCTCCAACAGGCTGGGTCAGGTTTAGGATTTGCAATTGATGAAATGCGGCCGTCGATGGCAAAGACAAAAAAATCCCGAGGCGTTTCCTCCGGTCCTGTTTCATTTTTAAAAGTTTATAACGAAGCCTTCGGTACCATAAAACAGCAGGGGAGGCACGGTGCCAATATGGCGATGATGTCGGTTGATCACCCGGATGTGCTCGATTTCATTCGTTCAAAAGAAGTTGAAGGCGAAATTAGGAATTTTAATATTTCGGTTAAGGTTACTGATGAGTTTATGAGAATGCTTACCGAAGAGCCGGAAAAGACTTGGTACTGTTCTTGGAAAGGAGAAAAAATAAAACCTCGCAAAATTTTGCGTCACGCGAACGGAAGTGTTTACGGTTGTGAAGAAATTGATATTACGGTCGGTGCTTTATTTGATGAACTTACGCACTATGCGTGGCTGAATGGCGAACCGGGAATAGTTTTTATCGACACCGTAAATCGGACAAATCCTTTGCCGGGATTAGGGAGAATCGAGTGTTCGAATCCTTGCGGCGAACAATTTTTGCATCCGTACGATAATTGCAATTTGGGCTCCATTAATTTGGCAGCATTCGTCAAAAACAAAAAAGTTGATTATCGTCGTCTGAAGTACGCAACCGAAGTAGCCGTCCGGCTTATGGATAACGTGATTGATCTTTTTGATTTTCCGGTTGAAGCCGTAAACGAACTGGCTAAAAAAAATCGGCGGATTGGTTTAGGTATTATGGGTTTTGCTGACATGCTTTATGAACTTGGCATAAAATACAATTCGCCCCAAGGGTTTGGGACGGCTGAGAAGGTGATGTCTGTTATAGGAGATTCTGCGCACAAAATGTCTCGGAAATTGGCCGAAGAAAAAAGCGCTTTTCCCAACACGCCTTCAAGTGTTTTTGCCAAAAAGAAAATTAAAATGAGGAATGCAGCACTTACCACCGTTGCGCCGACTGGCTCCATTTCAATGATGTTTGATACTTCCTCTGGCATCGAACCGAACTTCGCTCTAGCTTACGTAAAACAGGACAAAGACGGAGTTCAGTATCACTATCTTAATAAATATTTTGAGGCAGAACTGAAGAAACGGCGTATGTCCCATGAAGAAATAGCGAAAATAAAGGAAGAGGTTACAAAAACAGGGAGCATTCAGTATTTGACTGATTTACCTCAAGACCTAAGAGACACTTTTGTTATTTCTATGGACATGGATGGCGTTCACCATATTCGAATGCAGGCCGCTTTCCAAAAACACGTTGATAATTCGATCTCGAAAACGATTAACTTCCCGAATAGCGCAACCGAGAGCGAGATAAAGAAAAGTTACATTTTAGCGTGGCGTTTGGGTTGCAAGAGCGCAACCGTTTATCGGGACGGAAGCCGGACGGTCCAGATTTTGAATTTAGGTACCGGAGAAAATATCGCATCCGCAACTTATGTTCCGGGAAAATCTTTGAAAGAGGCGGAGACCCAAAAACTTTCGCCGCGGGCAAGGCCTTCGGTCATGAGTGGCAAAACTTACAAAGTAAAGACCGGCTACGGAAATCTCTATATTACAGTGAACAATGACGAGAACGGGGAACCCTTTGAAGTTTTCGCGACTATCGGCAAAAGCGGAGGGTTTTTTCAGGAACAGAGTGAAGGTATTTGCCGATTGATTTCTTTGGCTCTTCGAGCCGGTATAAAAGTAGAAGAGATCATCAGCGACCTAAAGGGAATCAGGGGTCCGATGCCGACCTTCACCGACAAGGGAACTATTCTTTCGTTGCCGGATGCAATTGCGCAGATTCTGGAGGAACATATAAACATTAAAGTAAAAATTGATGATACGATAGGGCTTGAACCCGTTGTCACTCCTATCTTGGATTCAGTTTCTCGCGAAAGAGTAAGCGAACCAACCGTTATAATGGCTAAAGCAGATTTTACGGAAAATAAAAAATCAATTGCTGACTATGGAACGATGCCGGGTTGCCCCGATTGCGGAGAAAAACTTGATATTGGCGAAGGGTGCCTTTCCTGCCGAAGCTGTGGATACACCCGCTGCACATAAAAAAATAAAACGCCCGAGAGGGCACCCCCCTTATAATTGGCAGCGAGTTGAATGTGAATGCCTAATTTTTGTGCCCCGACTAGGATTTGAACCTAGGACCATCTCCTTACAACTGGGAGTGAGACGAAAATAAATCCGCTTATCGAATTTTTGTCCGCCCACCAGGAATCGAACCTGGAACCTTCTCCTTAAAAGGGAGCTGCTCTACCAATTGAGCTATGGGCGGATTTATTTTTGGCGAACGAACCAGTTGATAAAATTTTAACCAATTTGAAATTTTATTAAAGGGAGCTGCTCTACCAGACTGAGCTACCGGGGCATTAACATTCGACGAGCGAGAGGATATTTATTTTTGTTCCTTGTTTCTTTGGATCGTTCTCCAGTGATACAAGAAAAGCGGAGTGCCGACGATTATCATTGCGAGTGAGTTTGCGGCGGTTCTCTCTCTTTGAGCTTCTTTTTCTTTTGTCTGGAATTCTAACTGCTCTTCTTTATATTTCTCTTCCTCTTCGGGGGTGAGTTCTTTTACTGATTCTCCGGGGGCAATATATTTTCTCGGGTATTCGGGATAGACTACTACCTGGTCGGCTTTTTTGAAAATCCAGGCCTTAAGACCTAAATCAACCAAACGGACACAGCCGATTACGACAAGTACAAGTCCCACGAGCGAAAATAGGTAAAGATAAATTGTCCTTATTAATTCCTTTCTTTCCATTCTCTCCATCTAGTTAGGATAACCCATAGAGCTGAATTTTTCAATAACCGTTATAATATAGTTAGCTGATTTTAGATTGTTCGGAGGATGAATGTCTCGACGTGGGAATCTTTATAAGCATAGGGGCATTAGAGAAAAAGTTTCGGGCCATAAGAAAATCGGCTTGGAATATGATATTCACGAATACGCGAGCCGGCTTGAAGCAAGGATGGCGAAGCTCTTGATTGCAGGCGGCATAAAATTCAGGCCGCATGTCAAATTTCAGTGTTGGGGTCGGGGACCGGAATGCAAGCCGTTCACTTACGAAGTTGATTTCGTTTTTAATGAACCTCAGAAATTTGTCGGTATTTCTCAAATTGTGAATGGTATTGAGGTAAAAGGAGTTTTAAGCGAACACGATCTTCTGCGGATAGATGGGCTGAAATATGACCATGATGTTCGAGTTTATATCGCTGTAGAACCCCTGATCGAGATGTGGGAAAGGGAAGGAATGAAAAAAAAGTCCGCCCAAAGCGGATCCGCCATTGGTGGAAAGGAATAAAAAATCGAAAACCCCGGAGACGGGGTTTATTTTACAAAAAAGAGGTGGAGAATGAAAAAAATCACCGAAGAGTACCAAAACAAATCTCCCAGACTCAAAATGTAAGGACCGATACGAAGTCTATCTGCGAGCATCTTGAATCGTATTTCGGGGTCGTTTTTATCCTGGAACATCACATGTTGGCTTGAATGTTTTTCTTCAAGAAACTTATCAAAAAGATCAACATCACTTCCGGGTGGAATATAGGCCGGCATCCGTCTTTTATTTGCAGCAATTACCAAAGTGTTTAAAACACCACCTATAAATATGCACCAGAGGCCAATCGTAAAGATAAAGAAACCAAAATTCGATAACCCGCGTGAAAACAAATAAACAAGAGAGACGATGAAGAGGATCGAAAGCAAGAAAGAAAGAGCATAAGGATTGTTAAGCCTCGGAGCCGGAAGCAAATTCTACCTCCCTTTTATGAATCAGCTTCAGATATTTTAACCCATAGCTAATTTACCGCAACCATTGACCCCGCACCTTTGTAAGATTTCGTTTTCATGAACGCCTTTATTAAAAGCGATGTTCTCATTCCCAATACAAGAATTGCGAATGGTGGATTGTGATTCCAAAAGAAAACGGCTGAGTGTTCCTATCTTACAAAGGTGACGGGGTTGACCTTGGGTTAAGTAAAATTTAGAATAAAAAACATTCCCCGGTAGCTCAGCGGTAGAGCGGCGCTCTGTTAAAGCGAAGGTCGTAGGTTCGATCCCTACCCGGGGAGCACTTTCGAATTTCGAGCGTACAAACGCTCGATTTCGTTTTTATTCATTGGCTTTTTTGCGGTTCGAACCTAAAGTAGCAAGAATCATTTTTCTGATGTCCATCGATCCGTTATTGAACTTATAAATGGCATCTTCCTCAAATCTGCTGTTTCTGAACAACACCTCCGTGCAGTTCGGGCAA
>CAYIWX010000001.1:26990-42160 GCA_964367305.1 uncultured Candidatus Saccharibacteria bacterium | reverse complement strand
CTTGTTGAAAAAAGGATTGAGCAATTAAAGAAAGAAATCCAAAGCGCTTCTCAATAGATTTTACTTGTAATAGATCCTTGAGGGGACGCGAAAATCGAGATAGGTTAATTTGTTAATACTCAAACGATCTTTCAGATTTTTCATAATAGACCCCAAATCTTCCGGTACGAAATTTAAACTGAAGTAAATGGCCAAACCCGCCGGAGTTTTCATTTCCCATTCTTCAAGTTTTAAATCCCTTACTCTTACCGAAACCGCCTCCCAACCGCTTTCGTCTAAATCTCTCAAAGTAACTAATATATTTTTGAACCAGAGATCATTAAATACCGAATGCCCAATAACAATCTGCCTTTGATTTTCATCGTCAATTTTTAAAATTAAAACACCCTCCGGTTCGGGGGCCTTAATAAAAACGATACCTTCACCATCAAATCCATAGCACTCAAAAGAAACAAGACACCATATCCCCTTTAATTTTCTTTCTTCAAATTGAATATCCGCTTTTTTTTGAAATAGATCCGTCTTAATCTTTACCATTTTTAGAGTAGCTAGGTTCCGGACGCTCTTCAGGCTTTGATTCCCCCAGAAAAGCAAATTTTCTGGCCCCAACCATCCTTTCAATTTACTTTTAGCTATAATTTCGGGAATCAAGCTTCTTAGCAAGCTTGATTGATAAATTATATCCGCCCCTTCAACTTTTATGCTTTTCACTTTAAGTATGTCGGAGTACAAAACCAAATAGAGCGATCCTATAACGAGGAGTCCCAACAAAAACAGCCCCAAAAGCCACGGCCACAACTTTAGACGGGACTTTCTTTTTCGATTTTCAAAGAAATCCCCCCTCATTAACCGCTTATCTCTTTTTTACCAACGTATTCTTGGAGAACCTTAGGAATTTTAACGGTGCCTTTTTTAGTTTGATAATTTTCTAAAATAGCAATAACCGTGCGTCCTATCGCAAAAGCCGTGGCGTTTAGCATGTGGACATATTCCTTTTTTCCGTCTTTTGTTTTGTATTTAGCATTGATGCCGCTTGCTTGGAAATCGGTGGTGTTCGAAGCGGAGTTAGTTTCCCGATATTCGCCCTGCCCTGGAAGCCAAGCTTCCAAATCGTATTGTTTCGCATCTGTCCAACCCATATCTCCCGTACAAATTTCGATAACACGATAGGGAATTTCTAGTAATTCCATCAATTTTTCTTGAATGCTAAGCAAAAATTCGTGCTCTTTATTGGATTCGTCCGGCTTAGCAAAAGAAAATAGTTCTACCTTATCGAATTGATGAACTCTTAAAATTCCTTTTGTGTCTTTTCCATACGATCCGGCTTCTCTTCTAAAACAGGTTGAAAAGCCAACATATCGACGAGGCAAATCTTTCTCTTCAAAAATATAATTTAAATGAAGTGGCCCCAAAGTATGTTCGGCTGATCCTACAAGATAAAGATTGTCTTTCGGTAAATAAAACGCTTCTCCAGTTTCAGTAAATTTAATCTTTCCCATTCCGACCATAACCGATGGTTTGACCATAACTGGAGGAACGACCGGAATAAAATTTTTTTTAAGAGTGGCCTTAAACGCAAGATCGACAAGTGCAAATTCGAGCAAAGCCGCATCGCCCAAAAGATAACCAAACCGACTTCCCGAAACTTCGGATGCTTTTTTAACATTAATAAGATTCAAGCTTTCACCAAGCTCAAGATAGGTTTTCGGCTTAAAATCAAATTTAGGCTTTTCGCCAACTTCACGAATGACTTTATTTTCACTATCGTCCTTGCCAATCGGCACGTCTTCAAACGGCAAATTAGGAAATTGCCTTAAAATTTCATCTCTTTTGTCTTGCGCTCCTCTAACTTCGGCTTCGACTTGAGAAACTCTTTTTTTTAAAACTTGGGCACGGCTTAATGAATCTTTCGTTCGGTGTTTCCACAACTCCTTATTTAAATTATTTTGTTCGGATTTCAGATGATCTAAAATCGTAACTTTATTCCGCCAGGTTTCATCTAACCGCAAAAATTTATCTACAAATTTAGGATCAACGTTCTTCTTCCTGATGCCTTCTTTAACTAGGTCTGGATTTTTCCGAATTAAATTTATATCGAGCATGCCAATTTTATTTGCGAACAGGGTGAGCAACTATAAAATTGAGCACCCCGCCCTTTCTAAATCTTGAGACTGTCATAGATTCTTTTCCTCACTGTAACCGATATATATCATTGTAGTCCTGGGATGTTTTAAAACATAGACGTAATACATAGAAAGGGCGGGGTGAAGGTTTAGCAACCAAAAATCATTCGCCTTTCAGCTCTGATTTTCGGGCTAAACTCTTCATAAGTGGGAAAACAACACATTCCCTAACTGATTTATCCATTAAGACGGCGAAGAATCTTTCGGACATTCCGAAACCGGAGGCCGGCGGCATACCGTACTCGAGCGCTTCAAGAAAACCTTCGTCCAATCGCTGGGCTTCTTTGTCGCCTTTCTCGCGGAGAGCCGACTGCTCTAGAAAACGCTTTCGTTGGTCAGTTGGATCATTTAATTCCGAAAAACCTTTACCCAATTCCGTCCCCAGCGCCATAATCTGGAAACGCTCCACTTTTGAACTATCGCTTGACAGCCGTTTCGCAAGCGGCTCTACATCAACCGGATGATCGACAAGAAAACAGGGATTCACAAGGGTGGGCCTCACTGTTTTTTTGTAAATGAGGTCAATAAGCCTCCCCCTTCCTAGATGTTTTTCTGGAATAAGGCCGAGTTCTTTTGCCTTTTTAAAAAGGTCTGATTCGGAAGCTTTTTTTAAATCAAGTCCGCTCTCCTTTTTAAAAACCTCATAATAATCAACTTTCGGCCATTTCTTCCTCCAATCAATCAAATATTCGCCAATTTTAGTTTTCGTTCCATTGAAAAGCGTTTTGATTATCTTTTTATACAGAGACTCGGTAAATTTCATCATGTCGTTATAATCCCAATAAGCGGCGTAGCACTCCATTTGAGTGTAATCTTGAAGGTGTTCCCGATCGATCCCTTCGTTTCTGAAGATCCTCCCGATTTCAAAAACTTTTTCGTAGCCGCCTACAAGCAGTTTTTTAAGCGGCAATTCAAGCGATATTCTCAAATAAAAATCTTCTTGAAGCGCGTTGTGATGGGTTCGAAAGGGTTCGGCCTCGGCGCCGCCGGGCACGCTCTCAAAAACCGGCGTTTCTACTTCCAAAAATTTTTCTTTTTTTAAATGGGAACGAACCAGATCCCAAAATTTACTTTTTTTTATGAAGAGTTCGCGAATTTCGGGATTCAAAAGTAAATCTAAATAACGCTCACGGAATTTCTTTTCGACATCCTCCAAGCCATACCACTCTTGAGGAATGGGCCTAAGGTTTTTAGAAATTATTTTCCAGTCTTCTGTGAAAAGGCTCTTTTCTCCTCTTTTCGTTTTAAAAACTTTTCCCGAAACCCACAAAAAATCGCCAACGTCTAAGGTTTCTTTAGCAATATCGAAATTCTCGGTTTCTTTCTCATTCAAAACAATCTGAATTTTCCCGCTTTCATCTTCAAGATTACCAAATATTATTTTTCCCTGGTCCCGCAGGGCCCGAAGACGACCGGCAACAGAAACAGATTTCTTTGATTTTTCTAATCTAGAAAAATCTTCATTTAGCTTATCAATCAAAAGACCGCGCTTTACCCGTGCCGGATAAGGATTAAAATGTTTTTTGTATTTCTCAAGTTTCCGCTCTTTTTCCCGAAGAATGTCTTTAAGCATAATCTCCAAATATTCTCTAATAATCTCTAAATATTCTATCTCGAATCTATCTCTAATTTTACTTGATTCGGGATTGATTCGTTATTTAAATTCGAGATTAATTTAGAGAACTTAATCGATGGCTAAAATTTGATATTTCATTTCCCCTTTCGGGGTTTTGACAGAAACCGTATCCTCTACTTTCTTACCAAGCAGCCCCCTGCCAATCGGCGATTCGTTCGATATTAAACCTTCGGCAGGCTTAGCTTCATTTGAACCAACAATAGTATAGGTGAAAAATTCACCATTTCTTCTTACTTTAACTTTCGAACCGATCCGAACGGTCGCCGAGCCAGTTGCTTTTTTAATAATTGACGAATTACGGATCAATTCTTCGAGTTCAGCAATTCTAGTCTCAAGCCTTGATTGTTCTTCCCGAGCTTCTTGATATTCTGAGTTTTCAGACAAATCTCCAAGTTCCTTGGCTTGCTTTAAACGCTGAGCAATCTCCTGTCTCCCTCCCATTTTTAGATCTTTCAACTCACGCAAAAGTTCGTCGTATCTCTCTTGTGATAAATAAGTTATTTCCATACTCTAAATCCTAAATTCTAGTTCTTAAGACGGTTTTCATAATACCACATAAGCACTTCCCTAGCTACCGGAACAACGTTTAAACTCCCTTCGCGAGCATTCTCAACCAAAATAAGAATGGCAACTTGAGGGTCATCGGCCGGAGCAAAACCCACAAAAAGCGCATTAATTTTTGAATTATTTTCAACCTGAGAAGTTCCCGTCTTGGCAGCCACGCTCACGGGGAGACTGCTTAAAAAATAAGCACTGCCATAGGGTTTTTCTACTGCGTCCTTCATCCCCTGCCTTACTTCGACCAACTCTTCTCCTAGTTCGTTTTTCAAATCTCTAATAATTTCGGGGTTGCTTTCCAAAATATTTTCGCCCGTAGATTTCACAATTTTCTTCATTATCCGCGGTTTGTAAAAAACACCGCCGCTTGCAACCGCATTAATATAATTCAAAAGAGCAATTGGGGTCGTGAGTAGATCGCCCTGACCAATCGAAACATTGTAGGTATCACCGATTCGCCACGGGATTTTGGTTTTACTTTCTTTCCAATCAGGATCCGGCAAAAATCCGGCCTTCTCCCCAACTAAATCTATACCAGACTTTTCCTCCAAATTAAACTTCTGCCACCAATTTTTCAATTTTTTGATTCCTAAACCAATTTGACCCTCTCCGCCAGAGGCGGACCCGCCTCCGGCGGGAAAGCCGCCGCCTACTTCGTAAAAATAAACATTTGAAGATCGGGCAATCGCAGAGTATAGATCAACCCAACCGTGGGGCTTCCAATCAAGAAAACGGCTGGGCATCTCAGGATTATAGGGATTCGGTATCTCGATAAATCCTTGAGAATAAATCTGATCAGTGGGAGTAATCACCTTTTCTTTGAGTGCAGCTGTTGCTACAAGCGGTTTTATTGTCGAGCCTGGGGCATAAAGACCAGAAATCGCGCGATTAAAAAGGGGTTCGTTAGGCTCTTTCAAGAACTTGCCCAAAGACAGGTTATCAAAAGAAGGAATATTAAAAAGAGCCAAAACTTCTCCATTTTTTGGATTTATTGCAATACCTAAACCAATGTTTCTGCCCAAATTCTTTAGAGCGACGCTCAAACGATCATAAAAATAATCTTGGAAGTCTTTGTCGATAAAGGTATAAAGTGAAGCGCCGACTTGAGGCAAAAAAACAATTCGATTGCCCTCGGTTTCACCTTTTGCATTCTTAAATATCTCTTCTTTTCCGTCAGCCCCCCTTAAAAAAGTGTCATAGTAAGCCTCGAGACCCGACTTACCAAGCTCGCTTGTAATACTCAATTCTTTGTTTTTCTTTAAATCGTAATCGTCTGGGAAGCCGGTGTAACCCAAAAGATGGGAAAACGCGAACTTCGACAAGTGTTCTCTTTTAAGCGCGGACTCAACTTTTAGAGCTGGGACATCTTGTGATTTTAGAGCAACCAGTTGATTGTGGTCTATGTTGCTCTTTAGAAAAATTTTGTCGCCCAAATTCCAATCCTTTTTTTTAATTGACTGGTTCAATTCTTCTAAGTCGATTTCGAGTAATTCGCCGATTCGCTCCAGCACCGCGAGACGCCCAACTAAACTTTTTGGCAAATCAACTGGTGACAAAAAAACATTAAATGATGGCGTGTTTTGCACTAAGGGCTTTTCGAAGCGGTCAAAAACAATTCCTCGAGGAGCCGGTTGATTTTTAATTCTCGCCGAATTTAAGAGAGCACGGTTTTTATAAAACGAGTGCTTCAAGATCCCTATATTTAAAAATTGGAGAAGTGCTAATACAAAAATTAAACCTAACAACAACAAAAAAACTTTAAAAATTCTATCGGCCAAAGGAACTTCTAAAAGATCGTCTTCGTGGACCCGATCGGTTAAGATATCCTCTAAGTTTAGGTTTTGCCTATTTTTCATCTAGATGAAGAGCCTAATTTATTTAAAATAATCCAAAATACTACTCCTAACAGAAGATTAAACAAAGCATCAATTGCGAAACTTGGAAAAAGACCAAACTTAGAAAAATTATTTATAAAGTTAAAAATCAAGACTGAGGCCGGGAGCATTAAAGAAAAATCAAGCAGTTTATCGCCCGTAAGAAACTTTTTGCCAAAATAAACAAAAACCATTAACAAAATTGAAATAAGAACCTGCCAAATCCAAAATTCAAACCAAAACAAACTTAAAAATAAAACACCCAAGGAAAGCAGCAAAAAATGCAACTTATATTTAAGTTCAAAAAACTCCGACGGTGGAAAGATGACTAATAAGAATCCTATAAAAATTAAATTCGGTTTTAAACCCAAAAAATTTAAAGAAGACGACTGAATCAAAACAAGAAAATAAAAAATTAACCAAAAAGGAAGGACCCTGTTTAAAGAGTTCATTTTTAAGGGAAGTCCAAAATTACCAAAACCTTTTTAAGGGCGTCCGGGTTATAGGCGAAATCAACAAGACCGACCTGCCAAATACCCGAAGAATCGATTTTTACATTACCCACAATTCCCAAAGAAATACCGAATGGATAATCTTCCGATAAATTCAATATTTCATCGCCCGAAATAATAGTGGAACCTTTGGGAATAAGCTCGACCGAAGGCGTTCCTCCGCCCCGAAAAAGAGCGTTAACGCGATTTTCCCCCAAGGCGACAGAGGAACGCCAACTGGAGTCAAAAATTGTCTGAATCTCGCTTTGGGTTCTCTTGACTGACCTAACCCTCCCAAAAAGAACATTCTCTTCGACTAAAACCGGCAAACCTTCCCTCAAGCCATCTTCAAAACCGCGATTAATCACAAGTAAGTCTTTATCATTGAAAGGGTAACGCGAATAAATTTCGGCCTCAAGGTAATGAAAACGATTTTTAAAGAGGGGCGAGACGTTGCTTATCTTCCCTAAATCTCGTTTCAAACTTTCATTCTCAAGTCTTAATTCCTGAAAAGCTTGATAATTAAAAGATTGGTCAAAAAAACCGGCAAAAAATAAATTGAATCTTTCTAAAAATTTCGCTGCTTCGGTACGAAAAAAAATGAGGAAAAAAAGAAGAAAAACAAGGATTCCCGTAAGAAGAAAAGTCCTTAAAGACTTCATAGCTCTGGCCGGACTTTTCCAAAGTTATTTAAAAGATGACGATAGTTCCCTAAATTTTCCGCGACTACTCCTGTCCCTCGCACAACACAAGTGAGCGGCTCTTCAACCACTCGGACCTTAACCCCGATATCCTTCTCTATCATCTGGTCAATTCCTCGAAGCATTCCACCTCCACCACAAAGATGGATTCCGTTTTTATAAACATCACCGACAAGTTCAGGTGGGGCAACTTCGATCAAGTCCTTAAGCGATTCGATAATAAGTTTTAAAGGGCGCTGAATCCAAAATCTCGCTTGATTATCTTTAATCGTCATTTCTCGTGGAAGGCCGGAAGAAACATCCCGCCCCCTTATCGTAATATCGAGACGCTCTCCTAAAGCAATCGCGCTACCCACCGAAATTTTTATATCTTCGGCCGTCGGCTCACCGATATTCAGCTTCAATTCTTCCCTTACAGCTTTCATAATTTCATTATTCAAGTAATCCCCTGCAATTTTTAGCCTTTTCGAAACGACAATCCCATTCATGGAAATTATCGCCATATCCGTTGTCCCCGCACCCACATCAACGATCAAATACGCGGTGGGTTCATTAATTTCCAATCTGCTTCCAAGCGCCGCTGCAAGGGGTTGTTCAATTAAATAAACATTATTAGCGCCACTTTCTTTAAGTAGATCTTCAACGGATTTTCTCTCTACCTCGGTTAAATTGGTTGGCACCGCCACAACTGTTTCTGTAACCCAGCTCCAGGGCAATCGCTTATTTTTAATAATTCGCTGGACCATTTCTTTCGCGATATCAAAATCGGCAATCACCCCATTCGTTATGGGCCGAAGAGCGGTGATGTGAGACGGCGTCCGGGAAAACATTTTCTTGGCTTCAACGCCATATGCCACTACTCTGTTTGTTAAATTATTGAAAGCAACGATGGACGGTTCGTCAACGACAATGCCGACACCTTTTAAATAGAGTTGGGTGGAACTGGTTCCTAGGTCGATCCCTATGTGTTTTTTAAAAATCATTTTAACGATTTGATTAATTCTTCGACTTTCATTAATTTGACTTCTTTTTTACTTCGTTCTTTAACTTCTACTTTTTCCTGAACCATTGTTTTCTCGCTTATAACCACCCGTAGAGGGATGCCGATAAGATCAGCATCAAATAATTTTTCTCCGGCGCTTGTTCCTCTATCGTCGTAAAGGACATCTACACCAGCTTTTACAAGTTTATTATAAGTATCATCTGCGGCTTTTTGCAATTCTTTTTCTTGCCCACCGATCATGAGAAGGTGCACATCTGCGGGCGCAACCGAATCCGGCCAAACGATGCCCTTTTCGTCATTCCAAACTTCAACAATCGTACCCATTACCCTCCCTACGCCGATGCCATACGAACCCATAACCACGTACTTGCTCTCGCCACTCTTCTCCTTAAACTTTAAATTAAAGGCCTCGGAATATTTTGTGCCTAAAGGGAAAATATTACCCACTTCGATGGCATTTATTTTTTCAAGGACGCCTGCCTTGCACTTGGGACATTTGCCGCCAGCTTTTTCTTTGCTGATTTCCTTATTTTCAGCAAAATTGCAGAGTCGGCACAAAATTACCTCATCTTCACCCGCCTCGGCTTCCACTTGAAATTCATGAGTATTAGAAACAGTAAAGTCTCCCCCCGCCGCAGTTGTATAGATCGCTTTTAGACCACATCGGTTGATTATTTTGAGATATGCTTTTTTGACTTCCTCATAATAACGGGAAAGGTCCTCCTCCGATTCATGGAAACTATACAGATCTTTCATCATGAATTCGCGGCCACGAAGAAGCCCTGATTTAGCACGCGGTTCATTCCTAAATTTGGTCTGAAACTGATAAGCCGCAAAAGGCAAATCTTGATAGGAACTCACGTATTTTGAGGCGATCTCTGTTAAAACTTCTTCGTGGGTCCAACCGAGAGCAAACCCAGGATTTTTTTCTTTTTTCCCCTTTACGTCGAAACCAATCGGAACATCCCACCGCCCCGAAGCGTCAAGATACTTTTTTTCAACGAGCGCCGGCATAAATAATTCCACTCCGCCGATCGCGTTCATCTCTTCGCGGATAATTTGGGCAATTTTCTGAATCACCCGCCATCCAAGAGGCAAAAAAGTATAAACTCCGGCAGAGTTCTTATAAACAAATCCGCCCCGCGTGAGGAGTTTTGCATTAACGCTCACCTCGTCCTTGGGGTCGTCTTTGAGGGTTTTAGTAAAAAGTTCAGATTGCCGCATTGATAATAGAATATCAAAGATTAATAATCCTGACAAACCAAATAATGAAGGCGAATAATGAGAAATCTTGTATTTCTGTCCACATCCTCAATCTTGTAACATATGTTACAAGATTGAGGATTATTCTAAAATATCAACGATCATTGGTTTGCAAAAACTTTCGAGTTTATTCTCCACGATAAATTCCCAGATTTCTTGAACGAGTTGATGAGATCCGATCCAAACGCTTTTCTGAAACGGGTAAAAATTGAAGTCGCGCAAAAGACGACAAAGAGCAATTCGTTTTGAATTCAATCTGACTGGTATATCGAAACTCAAAATATACCATCTCCCCTCTTTTGGAACTGTTGCAAATTTGTTCTTAAGGTGGCGCCGGAAAAATCTTAACCCCCTCTTTGTTGGAGAAAATTTGTCGTCTTTTGTCCTTAAAAAACCGCGGGCAATTAATCGCTCCAAACTTTGACGAAGATATTTTTTACGCTTGTATTGATTAACAAATTCGTCTATTAGATTTTTTGTGACCTCCTTTCCTTCACGGAAAAATTCACTCCATTCCCGAATATGTTTTCGAGCATCACGCGCTGTTTTTGCCATAAATTTTATATCTTTATTGATTGGGCTCGAGATTTCTCGCCTGTCCTCAAAATTGTATCATATGTTACAATTTTGAGGAAAACAACTAAACCACCTCTCGGAAATAACAGTCCTTACAATAAACAATCGGAGCATCTTTTTCACGATAATTAGTCCGAAGTAAAGAGTCGCACTTATCGCATTTTCTTTCAACCAAATTCATCTGCCACACCCACCGCTTTACCTTTTCTTCTATCCTGCAAAAAGGACACGCCCTAGGAAGGGGCAGGTTATGATGTTTTAAAAACTGTAATTCTAGAGACGTAATGCGGTAACCGCGCAAACACGTTGTGCATTTGATAACTTCATTAAGAATTTTTTCGTCCACGTCTCGGATATGATCCGGCAATTCATCAGCACTCTTCGTTGTTTTGTATTCACTTGGAGAAATTTCAAACCACGAAAGGCCTTTTTTTAGTGCGGTTTCTTTTTCGGTGGGGAAAAACATATTAGCAAACGTATCGTTATAATCGTGAGGGGAAATAACCATTGGGAAAAACTCTCCGTATCCATATTTATTGCCGGTAATATCAACATACGGCTGCTCTTGCATTTGGGTAATTATTTTTTCTTTCATCTTTACGAAACTTTCTTTGTCGTATCTCTTGTTTAAAATAAAATAATCTTTGTTGCGCAGGGCTATGCAACCAAATAAGTTGCCGCTTCCCATGCAGCTTTTTGAATAGTCCACGTGGTGGCTGCTATGAATGTCTTGGCTGAATCTTACGTCAGATACGCTGTTGCCGACGGTAATCCCCTCATATATCCGCTCGGCATTCTCGCCCCAGTCGGTATAATCGTAACTGTCTTTCACTTTCGGGGTCTTGATCAGCATGAGATACTTCGAATCCTCGCAATAACCGCTTTCGTAACACTCTTTACAGTTTTTGGAGTAGAAAACATAGTTGCCGGTGCAGTTATCCACAAAATCCTGATGATAAGGATGTGGAATTGACTGCTTCCAAATTTCTTCCGCCTTCGCCTTCATTTTTTGATAGATCTTATACGAACCAAGATCAATATTTTTCATCCGCTGTCCGTATTCTTCTTTGGTAAGTTGCTCATTAAAAAACACATACTGCCCATTGCGCAAGTTTGCCGAACCGAAACAGTGCTGGGCATTTCGCGAATCTTTTAGAAAAAAACAATCGAGCGAGTTGTGCACGTTGCCCCGCGAGCCGTGTACTCGGTGATTGCGCCAGCTGTTCATAGTGTCATAGCACTGTTCGGATTCAAACGCGACACTGCAGTCAAGTAAAGATTTGTTTCGAGTAACGTAGAATCCGTATTGTGTATCTTCGTTGTAATCCGAATAAAAAATCAAGTAACAATTCTTGGAATGATCGCAATGATTGGTAAAAGGAGAAAGCTCGGTTGCAGATTTGCTGATTGCGAGCCCTCTTAACGGTACCCGATGCATTTGCTCATTAAATTGTTCAAAAAACGGCTTTGAAAAATCATAATCGCGTGCATATTCTTCCGGATCCCATTTATCGGACAACCAGCATTCCGGACAATAGATCGTATAGGGCGCGTCGGGCCTGTACATTGAAATTTTCTCCTCGCCACATAAGTCACATTTGCGCTTATATAAACGAAATGCCTTAAACCAAGCAAGCCGTCTCTGCAATCGGCAATTTGGGCAAAACGTTGGCGGCGGCACTTCAATTTTTTTGTAAAAATCGAAGTCTTCCGGTTCAATCCAGAAATCTTCACGACAATTTTGACATTTTCTTAATTCTCGGCTCATGGGTTTTTATTCCGATTTTGTTCCCGACTTTATGTCGGGACGACAAAATCGTGAATCCACGATTTCTCGATCCCGATCGTTTTGCGATCGCGGATAGAAATCGGGACAATTTTGGCAGATTTTGGTTTCCGAATTCATGTCTACAAACCGATCATGTAAGTCTCTAGGAATTTTTGTATGGCGAGGGTGGTTGGTTCTTTTAATTTTGGATTGCTCGCCGCAACCCATTTAGCGAAGTTGTAAAGCTCTTGATTATCTACTCGAAGCCATTTTTTGTTTTTGTGAAGAAAGTAAAAAAGAGTAGTCATTGCAATACGCTTATTGCCGTTTTGAAATGGGTGGTTTTTAACCATGAGATAAAACAAAATGGCCGCTTTTTCGACAAAGCCTTTATATAATTTCTTGCCGCCGAACGTTTGAAAAGGAATAATGAGGCAACTTTCTAGAATGTTGGGAAAACGCGAACCAAAATCAGGAATCGGTTCATTCCACATCATGAATTTTCTCGCCAAACTAAAAGCTACATATTCAACTTCTACTATAGAGATGGATTTCATTCTTGACCGAGTAATCGCAACGTTTCACCATACTCTTTCATTGTTTTCGTGACCGCCGCCTCTATCTCATGTTTTTTATTCTTTGAAAGAACCTCGCCTAAAATTTCCGGTAGGTCTTTTTTATCAATAACAAAAACACGGCCAATCTTTTTCGCTTCAATGTGGCCTGCTTTAATCTTTTTAAAAACAGCTATGCGGCTGATTCCTAATAGTTTCGCCACTTCGCTTGTCGACAAAAACCTATTTTGCTTCATAAATTCAATGATAAGTTACGTTAACCGATAAGTCAAAGGTTAACCAACCTTATTGCTATATCTCTAATTCGCGCGAATTAGAGAAGATTAAATCATCTCGGTTTGATAACACTGTTCACAGTAAACAATATTTTGTTTTTTTGGATCATAGGCGGTTTCGAATTTGTTGGGGCAATGACCCGACCCGTGAAAGTGAGAAACATTATTTTTATAAACTCCGTCGTCTGATTTCTCTCCGCTACAAGCGCACTTCCGATTCCAGAAAACGGGGCGATTGATATGTTCAAATCTTTCTTTGTAACGGCAGTTGGGGCAGAGATGCGGCAGGGGCAAACCCATTCGCCTCAAAAAACTAAGCTCCGCGGCTATAATCCTATAAGCCCGGCCACAAGACGAACATTTGATTATTTCCTTTAAAACTTCGTCTTTAACGTCTTTGATATTGTCTGGCAAATCTTTAGCTTCAACCGTTGTTTCAAATTCACGCAATTCGGGTTCTCGCCAAAGATAGCCCTTCTTAGCCGCTCCGTCTCCCGTTAGAGGAAAATAGTCTTGACAAATCGTTTCGTTGTAAGCAAAAGGTGAAAACTCCGGTGGAAAAAACTCGCCGTATTTGTAAATAATTTTCTTGTCACTTGTTCCTTGTCCCTTGTCGCTAATGTAAGGCACCTCATTCATTTGTTTAATGATTTTTTCACGAAGCGAACGATATTCCTCTTCCGAGTATTCTTTGTTCAAAATGCAAAATTGTTTTTTCTTGATTCCAACACAGCCGAAAAGATCCGAGGAAGAACGGCAAAACATAGAATAATCGAGATCCTGACATCCCGGCCAGCATTCCCAAGAAAATTTGATCCGGCTACACTGCTCGCCGCAGGTAACGCTTTCGTACATTTCTGAAACCGAGTTCCCCCAGACCGAATAGTCATATGAATCGGCACATTTCCGGTAAACCAACTGGCAGTAGCGCATATTTTCAGAATCAAGAATCGAATAGGAATCTCTTACGTTTTTAGAATCCCAAATCGCCTCACCGGTGCAACTCGCATTCCGGACTGCATGCATATATTTGACTGGGAATTCTTTCCAAAATTCATGAGCTTTTTTTCTCAACTCATCCAAACGTTTATAAGAACCCAGGTTGAATTCCTCAAGTTTTTTAAAATAGTCTTCTTTTGAATAGGGTTCGTTCCAAATGTGGTAGTTTTTGTTCCTCAAGCCCACGCACCCGAAACAATTGCTACAGCCGGTGCAATCTTTAGAAAACCAAACATCGCGGCAATTTTCCGAATTGGTGGTAAAAAACGATCTGTAAGAAGCTCCGATGATCATACTGTCGTAGGAAAGTTCACATTTACCGGCCTCCCTCAAATCAAAACAGTCTTTAAGATTCGCGAAATTAACACAATAAGCCGAATCCTCGGCTACATCACCACTGAAGCAAAGATAGCAATTTTTTAAATCGCTCGCTTGGTCGGAATAATCCGAATTCACCATCCGGAGAACGCTTTTTGAAGGCCAAGGCACCTCATTTAATAATTCTCTAAATTGTTCAAAAAACGGGCGCGAAAAATCATAATTCTTGCCGTATTCGAGCGGATCCCACTCGTCTGAATTCCAATAAGTCTGATCGGTGATTTTCGCCTCCACTTGAGACGGAAAATTGGAAAAAATATTTTTCCCGGAAATTGCATCTTTTCTCCGAAAAAGATTGTGTTCATTCCGCCAGATCCATCGCCGAAGCATTCGACATTGCGGGCAAAAAGTCGGTGGCGGAACATTTATTTTTTTATAAAACCCAAAATCATCCGGCTCGATGACGAAATTTTGCTTGCAATTTTGACATTCTCTTGCTTGTTGGTTCATAAAAACTCTCTAAATAACATCGGTCTTATGCATAAGACTGGCGCCTGGATGGTCTCAGAACTATTTTGATTAATAGTCCATTAACTCTCTCGCCTCACTCGAAACCGTTACCTTACGATTTGCTGGGTCGCCCACTCCTTATATTCGTGATTAATCCGGTCAATGTGAACCCCACCAATAAACGGCGTGCTATAAGTGTGGTGTTTTCGGAGAAATTCTTCAATTTCGGCCATTTTCGGTTCGTTTGTTTTTATCATTAAAACCGCTTCGTTTTCTTCCTTGAGATCGTTCTCCCATAAATACACTGATTCAATGGGCCAAATATTAACACAAACCGCCACTCTTGCCTTTATAATTTTCTTTCCTAATTCTTTCGCCTGAATTACATCTTTACAGGTCGTATATATAAATACCATAACTATAAATTTTTAACGGCCTTT
>CAYIWX010000001.1:9377-26890 GCA_964367305.1 uncultured Candidatus Saccharibacteria bacterium | reverse complement strand
GGTTCTGGTGTTTGCTCCTCTTCTTTTGGGGCGCCTCCTTTGCCCTTACCCTCAATAATTGCTTTTTCTTGAGCACTCCTGATAATCGTTGCTTCCTCTTCGGCAATTAATTTTTTCGCCGCATCGGCTGATATTGCAAATTTCCGGCGAGAAGATTCGATGATCTCTTTCTTAAATGACCCGTGAGGCGAAGGCATAACTTTTAAGGTTTCCGCGGAAAAGGGGTCATAAGATTCACCGTCAATCATCAATTTTATATAAAATTCCTGCATTCCGAGATTGATCATATCCTTGGCTCTAAATACCGGCTCCATTTCGCTCTCTAATTCCTTAGCATCCTCCCCGCCTACCCGAAAAATAATCATACTACCGACGTTCCCCAAGACAGCGGCTCTGACTCTCGGCAGAAGCTGGTGCATAAATTGATGAGCAATCGTAAGGCAGATTGCGTATTTACGGGCTTCGGACAAAATATTCTCAAAGGTTTCGGTAACGACATTATGGAATTCGTCAACATAGAGATAAAAATCTTCTCTTTCGGCCTCCGGCATTGCCGCCCGCGCCATACCGGCTTGTTTAATTTTCGTAATGAACATCGAGCCGAAGAAAGCGGAATTTTCTTCACCAATTCTTCCTTTTGATAAATTGATTAAAATTATTTTTTTGTTGTTAATGAGCCACTCTAAGTCAATTTTGTTTTCCTTCTGGCCGAAAATGTTCCGTAATAAAGGGTCGGATAAAAATTGACCGAGTTTGTTTACGAGGGGAATGATGGCGTCAGTATCGAATTTTTCGGACCAGTCCGCGAATTCAATTGCCCAGAAACGCTTGACCATATCATCTTCGATGTACTCGATCACTTTTTGGCGGTAATTGCGGTCAGTGAGCATTGAGATCATTCCCCGCATTGTTGCGTGAGGATAATCAAGAAGCGCAAGACAAGTGAATCGGAAAACGTGCTCAAGCCGGGGTGTCCAGTTCGCACCGAATTGTTTCTCCAAAACCTCGATCAACCCTTGGGTCAATTGATGCTTGAAAGCCGGATCAACATTGGCCAATGGATTAAATGAAGCCGGATAATCTTTGTCCGACGGATCGATAATCACAACATCCTCGATCCTACTCTCGGGTATAAAATCCAGCGTCGCTTCAATAACATCGCCGTGCGGATCAATAAGACAAAGCCCGTGGCCATAAGCGATGTCTTGCCGGATCAAAAGTTCAAGAAGTTTAGATTTACCGACGCCGCTCTTGCCGACAATATAGAGGTGGCGGCGCCGGTCAACCCGTTTCATTCCGAAAATGAATTTCTTCTCTTCAAGAGCGGCCACGTAATTTGTGCGCCCGACAAAAGAAACCTCCTCGGGCGGAATCCTACCATAAATCGGAAGTTCCGGAGGCGGAGGCGCATATTTAATTATTTGTATTTTACCGGCTCTGGGCATCCCTCACCCTTGAAGCATTGCTAAAGTCAGCAATGCTTGATTGCTTAAAAAGAGACCTTTTGTATTTATTGTGATATTCATTGAAGGGTTGATTTGTTTAGATTCCTGATGCTTCAAGGGTGAGGGATTAGAGAACTTCGATTTCTTTCAAGAATGCTTCATAGACTTCCAAAATCTCACGAGCATCGACTTCGGAAATCTTAAAATCCGGCATGTGCACTAATTCGTTGCGGACCCGGTGCACCCGCCAGAGTTTGTCCAGAGTCCTTAAGTCGTGGTTGTTCAATTTTTCTAAGCGGTCGGCCATGTGCTCCCCTTGAATGCCTAATTTCTTCAAAACGTCATCCACGAATTTATCAGCTTCAATGATCGCAATAATAAAAGACTGCGGAGGAGAAGAAATGGATTTTTCCAAAAGTGATTTCCATCTTTTCGCGACTTCTGGATCTTTTACTGCTTTCTTTTTCTTCTTCTTAGCCGCAAGCGATGGGTTGAATAAGAATTTTGGCCTAAACTCAAGTACTTTAACAAATACCCAAATAAAAGCGATGAACAAAACAACATCGAGGGTAATAATCACCGCTTTTACAAAGCCATAAATGCTCGGCCACGGCAAACCGATAAACCATTTAAACAAACCGACAAAAAAATCAGCAATTCCCGTCATTTACTTGTATTTTTCTATTTCTTCCTCTTCGCCGAAAATCGCAAGTCCCGACGGCGGACCTGCTTTGCGGCTTTCAAGACGCTTAATGTGTGGTGCTGTCAAAACCGCCGCTGTAGGGGGGTGAAATAGAGTAGCGATACCCTCCACGTTCATCTGAAACCTACGAGAGGAAAAATTCCAATTAAGAAGATAAGAGGTGATGAGACGGCCCATAAAGGTCTCGGGCGGGCACTCTCTCCGGAGATAATTATAAAGAATCCGCTGTTTTTTATATTCATTGCGCCACTTTGGGAATATGTGCGGCCAGTTCCAAATTCTAGTGCGAGTGCTCACCGAATAATTTTGGATAAAACCGTTTAGATTCGAGATAGCATATTGATTGAAAACACCGCTTAAACCGCGCCTTGCAAAACTGTCATAGAAAATTGATTTTGGCGAAAAATAAACAAAACGGATCATGGTGTCGAAAGCGGGCTTTGCAAGATTATTTTCAACAGCTTCAAGAACGTCGGTCTGAACCGGCGACCGAGCAATCGGGATTTGCCTGCTACTGCTACCCTCTTCCGTCTCTCCGGCAGTTACGGTCATCGTTGCTGGCGTTTGTAATTCTTCGATTAATTTGTCCCATTTCCTTGCCCAATCATGAGCAGCTGGCGCTATTAATATTTGAACACCTACAACCTCTTCTTTCTTAACATTCGCCAAAAGCTCTATAAAGGTGGAGATGGGGTCAAGGCTCACTTCTTTTTTCTCCGTAACCGATTCTTGTTCAAAGTTAGGATAGGTTTTAATCGGATAAGCGTCGTCCCGGACCAAAACCATTTCCGATCCCCACATATCATAGTCTCGAGCATACGTTTCCGGAATATCTTTAGGCAGTTTATCAATATAGTCAGGAACTTCCACAAGCTCGACATCGGTATAGTAAGAAAAGAAAGCGGCTTCGATCAGGTTTCTTCTTTTAACCGGCACCCGGAGATAAAAATGTACTTCCCCACCGAAAGTTACAATTTCCAAACCGAACCAAACAGTAATCTCGCCATCCCAGTACTTTTCGCGGAGATCGCCCGCAACATTCCGAAGAGCATAAATAGACCGCAAAATTTGCTCCATGGCTTGGGGACTTTTTGTAATCTCACGAGGGATTCTCATTTCTAAAACGACCATCCTGAAATCGCTTTCTAAGCTTTTAAAAAGCTCCTGCCGCCAAAAAAGCCAAAGGGAGTGGAAAGCGGGGAACAAAATCAAAAACAGCCACAACCACCAAAGCTCTTTTATAAGCGCCACAAAATCAATGGGCGGAAGAAAAAGTACTAGAACACTGCCGAGTCCGACCAAAAATAAAAGCACCCAAATTTCTTCGTGTTTAAACAGTTCTTCAACGATTGAAACTAAGTGTCTCCAAAAATCTAAAAACATAGCTCGGGATTATATAAGTTTATTATAAACCGAGGCTCTTAAAGATTCAAAATTTGTATCTTCCTTTTCTACGCTTCCTTATGCATGTATCGGCCATCGTCCAGTCGCCCGAAATAACGCCGGTTTTGAAGGCTAAGCAAAACCGTATTTTCTTTCAAAAGTCTTTGATTCTGAACTAACTTAAGAATTTCTTCTGGGTGGAGAGGCCCGCGATCTTTCAGAAAACGCGCGATTACTTCCCTAACCGTTCCGGGCTCAAATCCATGTTCACGCAAAGCGTAGATACCTCGGCCAACCAGCACGAAACGATTGTCTTTGATTAATTCGTTATGGACTGTCTGGATGTGGGCGTTTTTTTTCTGAAGTCCCAAACGCGTAACAGCTTTCGCAATGTTTCCAAAATGAAGAGGTGTTTTTTCTTTTTTTAAGACAAGGTAGATTTTATCCCTGATCGTCTTCGGATCGATTTCGGGCCAGTCTCTTAAACCAACATCGCCAAAAACATTTACTCCAAAACACTTTGGAATAGAAAGAAAATCAGAAGCAGCAACTGGCGCCTCGGCCAAATAATCTTTTTCGTTAATTAGTTTTTCTCTGCCTTTGTTTTCGAAAAAATTAACTGTGTCTTTTACAAAATCAAAAAAATTTTTCTTTGTAGCGTCGTTAAGATACCAGAAGCCCCTAAATTCGTCATCTTCTTTATAGTAAAAAGGTTCTCCGGCGGCCAAAAACAAAAATCTCAACTTGTCATGAATGTTTTTTGCCGAAGAATGGGCAAATACATGATTAGTTATATCCCCTACTAAATAATCGTCCCTACGAACTCCCAGCGAATTCGCAAGATACGTCTTTGTGAATTCCAAAACATTCGCGGCTTTGTCTTTTACTCGGGGGGCCACCTTTCTTAAGCCATCTTCCTCAATTTGCCTTACTCTTTCGCGGGTAATACCCAAATCATCTCCGATTTCCTGGAGAGTAGAACGATGCCCCGAACGAAGGCCAAAACGCTCAGTTAAAACTTTCCTTTGTTTGGGATTAAAACCTGTAAAAAAATCCTCTATTAATTGGTCAATGTTTTTAAAAGCCATTGTACGGACTTTAGCACAAGTACTGAAATGGGTCAACCCCCACCTTAAACCGCCCCCTTGCCCCGCCACACGTAGAGCAATGGGCTTGCAACAAAGATTGAAGAATAGGTCCCGAAAACAGTGCCAAGAAGAACGGTCAAAATAAAGTAGAAAAGAGAACTGGGGCCAAAAATAAGCATTGCGAAGAGTACAAGAATGAGCGTCAAAGAAGTGTTGATTGAGCGAGCAATCGTTTCACTAATACTCTGATTAATGATTTGAGACAAAACCAACCCCCTTCCACGATTTAGGAGCAGGTTTTCCCTGATGCGATCGAAAACAACGATCGTGTCATGCACCGAAAATCCCATAACAACAAGAAGGGCAACTATAAAATTGGTGTCGATCTCCACCCCAAGCCAATGCCCCAAGAAAGCAAGGAGTCCAGTTGGGATCGCCACGTCGTGGAATAAAGTGACGAGGGTCACAACGCCGTATTTCCACGATTTCACCGGTTCGGACACCTTTCTAAAGGCCCAGGCAACATAAAGAGAGATTCCTATCATCACAAAAATAAGGGCCCATAAAGACTTCTGCCTAAGTTCGCTCCCGACCGCAGGGCCGATACTTGAGAAATTTTCTTCTCTAACCACGCCCAACCCCCTCAAAGCTTCTAGATATTTCTGGTGGTCTTCTTCGCTTAAGTCTGGTAAACGGATAATGAAACTTTTTTCGCCTAAGTTATTGATTGAAAAATCCAGCGTCGGATTTGCTTCACTCAAAACTTTCCTTAAGTCGTCTTCGTGCAATTCTGACTGCGGAAAATTTACCTGCCACTTTGTTCCGCCCCTAAGATCGATACCCTGCTTCAAACCAAAAACAAGAATCAGAATCAAACTTACTAGAACTAACGTCCCCGAAAACCCAAAAAAATATTTTCTTTTATTTATAACGTCAATCATTGTTTCGTGAAAATCCTAAGAATTGTCCTTGTTACTGTAATCGCGGAAAACATGCTTACAATTACTCCAATAAAAAGTGTAAGAGCGAAACCGCGAACGAAACTCGAAGTAAAATAATAAAGTACGGCAGAGGTAATAAGGGTGCTCACGTTCGAATCTCTAATCGAAGTCCAAGCGCGCCGAAAACCTTCTTCAACTGCCGAGGATCTGCTCAAACCCTTTTTGAGTTCTTCTTTAGTTCGTTCGAAAACTAAAATATTCGCATCAACCGCCATACCGATCGAAAGAATAAAACCCGCAATACCGGCTAAGGTGAGTGTTACCGGCACTATTTTAAAGATGGCGAGAACGAAAGCGATGTACATGAGCAATGCGATCGAAGCAATAACTCCCCGGCCGCGGTAATAAAGCATCATAAAAATCATGACGATGATCGTTCCAATGATACCGGCAACAATTGCTTTCTTCAAAGCGTCGCTTCCGAAATCAGCTCCGATAGTTTGTTGATTAACGATTTTAACGGGAGCGGGAAGCGCACCGGCATTAAAACGTTCGACAATACCTCTCGCCTCATCAAGCGTAAATCGCCCGGTAATTTGGGCTTTCCCGCCACTGATTTTTTCCTGCACTATCGGCATTTCTATAAGCTCATCATCGAGAAAAATTGCGAGTGGCCGGCCTACGTTTTTCTCCGTTAAATCGGCAAAAATTTTTCCTCCCTCATCATTAAATTCAAGAAATACTTGGCTACCTCCCGTTAAATTATCAAAACCTAAACTTGCCCCCCTAACGTACCTACCGCTTAATTCGGTTTTTAAAAATTGCGGCGTGCTTGTACCGTTCTCTTTTACCTCTCTAAAATCCAGAAATGGCGTCTCGCCGATTTGCCGAATCGCTTCGGTCACGTCTTTAATGCCCGCAAGTTCAACGACCAAACGGCTTTTTTCGCCTGATTTTTCGATATAAACCCTTGGTTCGCTAACTCCAAAAAGATTGACTCTGCGTTCAATTACATCTCGAAGGCCTCTTACGACCGATTCCCGATCGCTCGCCCCAACTTCGCTCAAGTCAATTTCGTAGGTCAAAAAACTCCCGCCAGCCAAGTCAAGCCCCAGCTTCCAGGGCCGGGCATGGCTGATTTTTTGCCACAAAGGATCATAAGAAAAAAGCCCGGCGGCAAGAGCAAGGACGATTAGGAAAATAAAAACAAAAGTTAATCGTTTTCGATTCATTAATTAATCAATAGTATAATAAAGATAATGAAACATCAACTCACTACCATTGTTTTGGGGGAGGTTCCCAAAGCGGTTCGCGGAGAAATTTTTCCACCTCACGCCGTAAAGAAAGCTCCTCACTATTTTGAGAAGTCCGTTCCTCATCAACTAGCACTCGGCCAAGAAAAGGTAAATATAGGCGGGAAAGAAATAATTTTTCAGCTAAAGGGTTATCCGCCGGACATTCTTTTAATTCAGGCCTCGCTTGATGTGCCAAACATCTTTTCCTCTCAAATTCTTGATTTAGAAGATAAAATTTTTGCCGAGTCTTATAAAATTTTAAAAGACAGAGGGGGAAGTGAAGCGTGGAGCGAAATGTATTCGTTTTTTGCCGTCTCGGAATATGAAACTGACCCGGAACATTTTGTGAAAGAACACGCCTCGATCATTGCTTCTCTTCTTAAATCGGAAAAATTCAAGCTTGATGAAAAAGAAGTCGAATATACCCTTCAAACCCAAATAAAGTATGCGAATAACGATCTAACAATCGTTGATTGGGACGGGGCATTTCTTTTCGATCCCAAAGGTGACCACGAATCCTCAATTGAACTTTTAGTCCTTGCTAATCTGCAGCTTCTACGCCATAGAATTTTAGACAGACAGCTTGATGAACGCCTCGCAAAAACGGCCAAACTCACACGAGTACCATCAAGAAAGTTGTTTCTCTTCAAAAATAAGGAATTAAGCGAGGGTTTAAGGGAGGTAATCAAAAACAGAACGACTTCAATTTCCGAATTCCAAGTGTTAGAAAGAGAAATAAAACTCATCGGGGATTGGTATTCTGCCCGCCTTTATGATCTCGCGACCAAAAAATTCAAACTAGCCGAGTGGCGAATATCAATAAAAGACAAACTTGAGTCGCTCGAAGATATTTTTTCGATTGTAGCAGAAAATTTCAGTGTTTCCGGGAAAGAACGGGTTGAGTGGGTTCAAATAATCGGTTTTTTTATCCTTCAAATCGGCTGGTTTCTGCTCATTGTTCTTGAATTTTTTTATTTCACCCGATAACGAACTAGGTATTGCATTCCTCAATTTTGTAACATATGTTACAAAATTGAGGAGATAATTTCTACGTAAACATAAAAAACAGATATTGATCGTCTTCAAAAAAAATAACACCTCATTCACGATCGTGAATGAGGTGTTATTACAAAGAAAAGGCCCGCCAAAATAGACGGGCTTCTAAACTACAAACCTAAAATTACCTCTTTCCCCTTCTCATAAGCCAAATCAATAGTTCTCCCAACGTCTCCTCTTCTAAAACGAATTCTGGAGAGCGTTTTTACTCCTCTATCCAATCGAAATTGGACAATTTTTCCTTTATAAAAAAGTGCGGCCAATTCGAGTAGCTCGTCGAAAAGAATATTTGAGCCTTGATCGGGTAATTCAAAAAGATTAGACAACCACCACTCTTGAGCCGAGGGCCTATGATAGTGAGTCCGACTCCGAAAAACAAACACAGTATTACAGCCAGTTTCAAATAAAGATCTCACCCCCCACGCCATAGCATCAACATAATAAGATCCTTTATCTTCCGGGCCTTTTTGGACAAGAACGTTCTCAAAAATTCCTTGCGGACTTACTGCAGCTAGGATGATGTTTCTTAGAACTTCCGGATTCTCACGAATCAGTGAACTGTCGGTAGAAAAAAGTTCTGGTTGTCTTGTAGACCTATTAAAAGTGACTATATCCAGCGGGGTTGAGGATCCTACTATTTTTTGCATATCAAATCCCTTAATCAATTCTCGCAAACCCCTGTTATCAAAAATGTGTCCTCGACGCAAAAATATTCTGAGTAGTGTTTCGAAAGACCATAAGTCAAAAATAAAAGGAGATCCTCGACCCTCTATTGATTTTCGATAGGCCTCACTATCTTCATTGCTGTCTCCTCTCCAAATCAATTCAACGCCTCTCGAACCATACTGGAGATAGCCGGCGAAGTTCAGAGCCGCTACGGAGACTGCAAGCATCCGAAAAGGTACTATACCTACCTCTTCCATCGCTTTCAAATAACCTATCTGATCGACCCTTGCGAAAGCGCCACCAGTACCCAAAACGCCAACTCGACCGAGATCTCGCATGGACTATCACCCCCTCTTACCATTAAATGTTTTCTAAGATACCGCTTATATTTTAAAACTTAATGTCCGTTTGGGTCAAATAATTTTCCTCCTTATCAGCTTATAAACCTCCCCCACCCAAAGGACCAAAGATGTTATAACAAGAATAAAGAGAATTTCGGATAAATTGAGAGGAGTAAAATTCAATGCTTTTTGGAGGAAAGGAATATAAATTACGGAAAATTGGATACCCAAAGAAATAAAGAAAGCACCAAGCACGAATTTATTGGTAAAAAATCCCAGTTTAAAAACTGACATTTTTAAAGACCGCATATTAAAAATATTCCAAAGCTGGAATAACGCCATTGCGGTAAATGCTACTGTCCTGGCTTTTGTAATCCCCTCCGGAAGGAAATTATTAAAAAGGAATAGTGTCCCCGCCGTCATTAAGACGGCGATTATGAGAAGAAACGGAAGAACCTCTTTGGTTAATATCCTTTCTTTCTGGGGCCGGGGGGCATGGGTTAATTCATGATTGTGAGTTGGCTCGAAAGCCAAAGCCGGCCCGGATAACCCATCAGTGACCAAATTCAACCAGAGCAAGTGAAGAGGAGTGAGAATCAAAGGAAAACCGAAAAGAAGGGTACTTACAATCGTGATATCTTCTGCAACGTTTGTCGTGATTAAATAAAAAGCGGTTTGTTTTATATTTCTAAAAACTATCCTTCCTTCGAGGACAGCATTAATAATGCTTGCGAAATTATCGTCAGCCAAAACTACGGCGCTCGTCTCCCGAGCAACGTCAGTGCCAATCATTCCCATTGCGATACCCACATCAGCTTTTTTTAAAGCTGGAGCATCATTCACGCCGTCACCCGTCATCGCAACCACCTCTCCGAACTTTTGGAGAGTTTCAACAATCTTCAATTTCATTTGAGGCGTAAGCCGGGCAAAGATAAGGGTTGTTCTTACCGCCTCTTCGAAGTCCTTCTCACCGAATTTGAGCATATCTAAGAGTTCATTTTCGGAAAGGGCCACTTTTTCGGATTTTTCTTCAGGGTCAATGAGACCGATCTCTCTTGCAATCGCCACAGCGGTATTTTTATGGTCGCCGGTTTTCATGATCACTTTTATTCCTGCTCCTTTCGCTTTTTGAATCGCATCTTTTACTTCCGGCCGCGGCGGGTCGGCGATTCCTAAAACCCCCACTAAAGTGAGATTATCCACGAGATCGTGTGTTAACTCTTCTGTTTGAAACGGAACCTCATTCAAAGCCACCGCAAGAACCCTCATTCCAGAAGAAGCTAGATCTTCGGAACTATAGAGAAGGTCTATTTTTTCTTCGTGACCTATTTTTTTCTTCTCTCCTCCTTTTAAAACGAAATATGATTTTTCTAGTATCTGCTCAAAAGCCCCGACAACGTAAACGAACTTTTTCTCATGCTTTGTAAGCACCGCCCGGTATTTTTTGTTCGGATCAAAGGGTAATTCATCGATAACGTTTTCCGATTCAAGGATAGTGTCTTTCTTGAGGCCGGCTTTTTCGGCCAATATCGCGAGGGCTGCTTCTGTCGGGTCACCGATCACCTCGAAACGATCTTTGTTCTTTATAACCCTGCCTTTATTGCAAACCGCCGCAATGTGAAGTAATTCGAAAAGTGCATCATCTTTCGATGGATCTAAAATTTCACCGTTCTCGTAGAAAAACCCGTTGGGTTCCCACCCCACACCAGAGACAGAAAGGCGACGCCCTCGGGGTAAAATGATGCGCTCGACCATCATTGAATTTTGAGTAAGGGTCCCGGTTTTGTCCGTTGCAATAACGGTCACTACCCCCAAAGTTTCGACCGCAGGCAACCGCCTTATGATCGCTCGTTTTTTTGCCATCCTTATCGCGCCGATCGCAAGAACTACCGCCATCACGGCCGGGAGCCCCTCGGGAATGCCGGAGATGAGAGATGCAACCGAAAAAATAAATATATCGATAATGTAGAAACCGCGGATGAAAAAACCAATGAGAAAAGTGGTCACCGCTCCCGCGACTGCGATCATCGCCATTCCTAAGGCCAATTCTTTCGTCTTCTCTTCGAAGTGGCTGGCTTTCGGTTTTATATGAACGATCGACTCGGCAATTTCTCCGATCGCGGTTTTTAACCCCGTTGCCACAACGATCGCTTTCCCATATCCACGAATAGCGGCAGTAGACATCCAGATCATATTTGACCGATCGCCTAGAGGAACGTCCCCTTCCAAAATCTTAGTGTTTTTTTCTACCGGCAAAGATTCACCGGTTAAAACCGCTTCTTCGGTTTCTAAATTTTTTGCCTCGATGAGTCGGGCATCCGCCGGAACCCGATCCCCCTCTTCTACTAAAATAATGTCACCAGGAACCAACTCTATGGCTGGAATTTTTACAAGCTCTCTGTTTCTCCAAACCTTCGAATAAAAAACTAAAGATTTTTTTAGTTTTTGAATCGCGGCCTCCGCCCTGTACTCTTCAAAAAAACCGATAAGAGCATTTAAAAAAACCACTGCAAGAATTACGTAGACATCAATGAGGTGCCTCAAAACAAAAGAAAGGAGTGCCGCTCCCAAAAGTACGTAAATAAGAGCGCTCTTAAATTGTTTTAAAAAAAGTAAAATCGGGCTCGCTCTCCTAACCTCGGGTAATTTATTGAATCCTGCCTCTCGAAGGCGCTTTTGCGCTTCTTCCTCGCTTAACCCTTCGTCACTCGAACTCAAAGAATCAAAAATCTCGGAGATTTTTCGGTTATAAAAAAGTTCGGTCATCTATCTGCTATGACATGTCATAGTGTTTTTTAGTTCATTTATTCGCTAAAAATTCCACCCAAACGAAGACCAAATAAAATATGATGAGTAATAAACCTTCTTTTTTAGTGAGGCGTTTCTCTGATTTCATGAAATAAAAAAGCAAAATTGCCGACAAGACCATAAAGATTCCCGTTATATAAACCAGTCTTGCCGGAAATTCAAACGGTTTTATTAAGGCCAAAATTCCCACGATAATAGTTGCATCAGTAATAACGGTTCCCAAAACGTCACCTACGGCTAGCGCGTCGTGTTTCGCTTTCTCCGCCTTGAAAGAGAATAAAAGCTCGGGCATGGTAGTACCTAGCGCAACAACGACAATCCCTACTAGAATTGGGTTTATCCCTAATTGATTTGCCAAATTCACCCCAAATTTGACGGTTGTATAAGACGAAAATAAAAGTACACCCAAGCTCAGAATCAAAAAAAGAGAGTTTCTAGCTACAAACTTATTATGATGTTCCCCACGTTCTTCTCTTTTCGAAAAAGAATTATTTCTCTGCAACAACCAGAAATAAAACAAAACGCCCGTTAAGATGAAGGCAATCCCCTCGATTCTCGAATAATAACCATCTAAGCCAAGTAAAATCGGGATTACTAAAACTATAAGATAAGGTGGCGCTTCTTTCAAAACTTCGCTCCTTATCTTTATCTCACGCGAAGCGAGAAAAATTACCAAAGCCACGACAATCGTAAGGTCTGCGACATTCGAACCAAAAAGTGTACCTAGACCGAATTCCGGAACGCCTTGAATAGCCGAGGTAATAGAAACAAAAGTTTCCGGGAAAACGGAAATAAAAGCCACCACCAAAAAACCGACTATATATTCACTAAGTTTCGCGGCCCGTGCTAAATAAGTCGCGTGTTTCACCGCAAATCCAGCGCTTTTCACAACAACCACCAGAGAAACAATGAATAAGATTAAAGTAAACATGGATCAGATTATTTCTTGATGTGCTCCAGAGCATAGTTTAGGCTTCCATCGACTTTTTTGCCTGGATTAAAGATGTTTAAGGGATCGAAAATTCTCTTAACTTCACGAAAAAGTTTATTTACTTTAGGACCGTACATTTTTTCCAAATACGGCGTCCGGATCAAGCCATCGTTATGCTCGGCCGTAAATGAGCCTTTGTACTCCAAAACTAAATCGTAAACTTCTTCTGAAATCTTTGGAATTAGGGCACGCACCTCCGGTTTTTTTAAATCCATCAAAGGGATAATATGAAAATTTCCGTCACCAGGATGCCCCGCAATCGTATAGGTCAGATAATTTTTATATTTATCCAAAATTTGATTCAGTCTAGGAAGGAATTCCGGGAGATGTTCCGGCTTTACGACAACATCATCGATAAAAGCGGCCGCTTCTTTGTTTTTGGTATGTTCATGAAGAAGCTTGAAACTTTGCCGCCTTATCGTCCAGTATTTTTCTGCATCCGCTTCATCTTTCGCGATTCTTACCCGGAAACCCATTCTTGAAATCGCTTCTTTAAATTCTTTCACTTCTTGGTCCAGTTTCTTTTCATCGTTCGAAGAAAATTCCGCAAGCATGACTAATTTGGGCAGACCGCCTTTTAAAATCATTCCTACCTCCGGCCAGAATTTCCAAAAAAGCTTCACGGCATTTCCCTTCATCAATCTCAAAATCCCCGGCAGGAACTTTAATGCCAAGAAAAGGGTTTTGTCATCATACGATTCCAAACTTTCCGGCTTATATTTCAGGATTTGAACCACCAAGTCCGCAACTCCATTTAGGTCTCTTAGAAAAATAACCGCGAGTTTCCTGAACCTTTTCTGCGAAACCAATTTTAGCTTCGCTTCGGTTATAAACCCCAATGTTCCTTGAGCGCCCACAAAAAGCTTCGTAATATCAAAAGTGTTTTTATCCCAAACATTCCAGAGCGCGTATCCGGCAGAATTTTTAGAAACTTCCGGCTTAGATTTTTTAATCAAATCGAAATTATCATCCAAAAGTTTTAAAAGCTTCTTGTAGATCTCGTTTAAGAATCCTTTTTCGCCGATTTTCTGGTTCAACTCTTCTTTTGTAATAGGTCTTAAAAGATATTCTTCACCATCACTCAAAACAACTTTTAATTCTTCGACATAGTCTTCGGTTTTACCATAAAAAAGTGTCTTTTCCCCCCCCGAATTATTCGCTATCATTCCGCCCAAAGCGCAAATTTCTTTTGAAGCTGGGTAGGGCGGATAAAGGAGGTTCTTGTTCTTTAATTCTTTTTCTAAATCCCGAAAATAAACCCCCGGTTCTACTCGAACATAATTGTCCTTTATCTCTTTTATTTGATTAAAGTTTTTCGTAAAAACTATGACGATTGATTCGCTAAGTGGCCCACCCGTCATATCGGTTCCGGCCGACCTAGCTGTTAAAGATAGATTTTCTCTTTTCTTTCTCTTTTCACGAACGAAATTGACAAGATTTTTAAGGTCTTCTGAATCTTTCGGGTAAAGGACAAGTTGGGGCTTAATCTCGAAAATCGAATAATCCCTACTGTAAAGCTCTAGAGTTTTTTCGTCGGTTAAAATACTTCCACGGAAGAATTTTTTGATGTCCTCAGCAAACATTAGTATTAATTATAGCGTTGCTGATTTGCTTCGTCATCAGCTTTAGGTGCAATTTGTGTTATTATTAAATTGAAATGAGTCCCCGAAAATTCTTAGAAAAAGTCAGGCCAGAATGGGTTCTTCGTTTAACTCTCGGTTTAATGTACCTTTATTCGGGTTCTAGTTTATTTTATCAACCAAGTTATTGGCTCGGCTTTGCTCCAGAGTGGTTTGTCCGAGCATGGGAAAACATTGCTCCTTTTGAATTTTACTTGCGAATTCAAGGAATCGGTGAATTTATAATCGGCTTACTTTTCCTTGCTTGGTTTGGCGGCAAATGGGGCGTAAAAGTTGCTTCAATCCTAGCAACGGTAGAAATCGGGTTGATTTTGCTCCTTACGGGAGTAGACCTGATCACTTTCCGCGATATTGGCCTTTTCGGCGCCGCTCTTTCGCTTCTGGTTATCTCCTGGAGAGAGAACAATAAAACCAAGACTCAATTAACCAATTAATCTTTAAGTTAAAAATAATCGCCTCACCTATTCAACATATACTGAACAAATGAGGCTAATAAAAAGAGGCAATTCTTCTTAGTTGTTTGTGATAACCGATTGCAAATCGGTGAGCTTCGTCCCGCACTTTAATTAGGGTTTTCTTCTCTACCCCTTCCGGTATTTTTCCGATAAATTCGTTCTTTTTTCTTTTGGCGCCTTTGGCGATACCCACAACCGGAATTTTGAGACCGGCTTCATTTAAAACTTCTTTTACGGCATTAACTTGCCCCTTGCCGCCGTCAATTAAGATCAGGTTCGGAAGTAACCACTCCCGATGGCTTAACCGGCGAACTAAAACTTCTTTGAGCATCGCAATATCGTTTGGGCCGAATACTGTGCCGATCTTGAATTTCCGGTATTCGTTTTTATCCGGCTTGCCGTTCACGAAAACTACCATCGCGCCAACCGCCGAAATCCCGGAAATATTTGAAACATCGTAACCTTCAATCCGCTTCGCGGAATTTCCAATTTTCAATTCCCAATTTCCAAACCCACTATTACTAATTAGAGCGGTATCTTCTATGTGTTGTAGGGCGAAAATCTGTTTACGGATTTTAGCGGCTTTTTCAAATTCCAATATTTTACTCGCCTTACTCATTTCCCTTTTTAAATTTCCTAAAATTCGGTTCTTTTTTCCTTCAAAAAAGAGTTTCAAATTATTAACGTTTTTAAGATATTCTTCCCGGCTAATCGCTCCAATGCAGATCCCCGGACAAAGCCCGATTTGATAGTCAAAGCAGGGTCTATTATATTTTGCCGGTTTTTCTTGCCCGCCGAAGCCTTGGCGAAGGCGGGTCGAAGGGCTTGCCCCCCACATAATTTTATGTGGGGGGTGGGTATTGTATGGAAAAATTTTCCTTATGATCCGGAGCGCTTCGCGCAAATTCGAAGACTGCACAAAAGGGCCAAAAAGAACGCTGTTTTTTGAGGTTGCGCCTTGCCGCCCCCTCACCATAAAAACTCTGGGAAATTTTTCTTTGGTAACTTCAACGTAAAGAAAGCTTTTATCGTCTTTTTCTTTGATATTAAAAGGAGGTTCGTGCTTTTTAATAAGTTCAGCTTCTAAAATCAAAGCTTCAAGGGCCGAATCGGTCTTTCGGTAATCGATTTTTTTAACAAGGCTTACTAGTTTTTCAATTCTTGGATCTAATGGACGTTTTAACCCCGTTAGAAATCTCGCTCGCGCTTGCGCGCCCTCCGGGCCTTTGGGGCGAGCTATTTCTAACGGGGCGAAGTAGCTTGAAACCCGCCGCCGCAAATTCGCCGCTTTACCAATATAAAGAATCCGCTTTTTCGCGTCTTTCATTAAATAAACTCCCGGCGATTCGGGCAAGTTTTTATACAAAGTATTTTCCATTTAATTGAAGTATAATCCCTCAAAAACTAATCGGGCAAACAAAAACCGCCCTATATTGAGCGGAATGACTTTGAGACTGAGGCCTTAACTAGCTGAGGCCGAAAAAAAGCGACCCTAAGCAAGGTCGCCAAATTTATAATTATTCAGAGGCGGCTTCCAGCCTCAAAATTGCACTTTCCACCTTGGCCACGTCATTACCAATAAGTTCACCGCGCTCGGATACTTCTTGCACAACTACCTCGCTTCTTCCCGAGACGACTGGCAAGGCCCGGAGCCGCAACGCCTCAAGAGCACGATTTACACCTTTCAATCTTTCGCCAAGCCGGGCAATGCTTTTCATCATGAGTATCTCCGATTCGGCTCTGTACCCTTCAGCCGCTTCGCTTAATTCATCAAGCTCCCGATCATAGAAATTGTCTTGAATTTCCGTCTCAACCTGCGGAACGATTTTTTCTTCGAGCTCTCGCAAGTCGGCAAGCACAGCATCCTTATCTTTTCTAAAGAGTTTTATGTCCTCTTCAATGAGCCTTACGGTTTCTCTTGCTAAATCGAGCCGTCGTTTCAGATAGTCACTGCCCACCTCGTTCTTGTTTCGCTTTTCCCAATGAGCGAGGGTTTTGAGCACTCTATCTAAGGCTGCCTCCCGAGCCGCAAGATGTTTTCCAAATTCGGAGTTACCGCTCAAAACTTCCGACCGATAAGTCCCTATAACTCCCTTTGCTCGAGTTTTCAATTGTTCTCTTAATACTTCGAGGTCGTCTCTTTCCCCCTTACGAAACCCTCGGATATATTTATTCAGTCCCCCGAAAATCAAGCGCCCTAACCAAACCAAACCAACCAACTTGAAAATAAAAATATTAAGAACAAATCCCGTTACGGAAAGGGACATTACCGCCGTTAACGAGAACACGGACCACCATATTGCTGAATCTTCTTTACCGGATTTTGAACCCACGCGCTCCTCACATAAGGCTAAAATAAACATCACGATCCCGCAAATTAAACTTAAAACGCCAAATAACATCCAACCACTACCGTCGCCAGGAATCAACTTATCGATTTTATCTAAAACGATCATTTGCCAGATGCCCAGCCCGAGAAGAAGAAGCGATCGGATGCCTTTTTCCATGGTGGGGATTGATACTTCATTATTAAAGATGAATTGCAGCACACCAAAAAGTGATTTCTCGAGACTGAATTTTTCGGGGGTGTAATTACCTGCAAAAATATCCCCGATCAACGCTTCGGCACTCTTTGGCCTATGAGCCAACTTTAAAGATGAACTTTTACTCCCGCCCAAGCTTTTCCTCAATCGTTCAATGA
>CAYIWX010000001.1:0-9277 GCA_964367305.1 uncultured Candidatus Saccharibacteria bacterium | reverse complement strand
AAAAAATAACCCCTCACCTCGAGGGGATTTTGTTAATTCGGAGATAAATCAAATTCTCGATATTTATTGCGGAGGATTTTTCTTTTGTCTTTCCAGGTCCATTTGCCCTGACTTAAATTTGCATACTTAAAAAGAAAAGACTTGCGGGTTAGAGCGTGATACGATCCGACAAAAAAGTGGCCAATTTCATGCATTAACAGTAGAACTAACGGGTGCAATTCGCTATTGAAATAGAATGAGGGGTTTTCGGAGCTATAGACAACAACAACTGGTCTATCTCGTGAAGATTCCGCCAAAGCATCATTATATCGAAACCCCAAAACCTCCTCTTTGCTGTGATTGGTAAAAAGAATGGCTATTTGTGAACCAGATGAACAATCCACACCAATAGAATCGCTGAAACCATAACTCATGAAACTGACCGGTTCAAAAATCTCTCCGGAATAATCTTGATAATCGCTAATGCTGAATGATATTCCCACCTTTCCTTTATAAACATCCGAGACTTTCTCGATAGATTTCCTTATCAAATTTGTGTCCTTAACCGGTGCCCGAGTATCATTTAGAACACAAACATTGATATATCTAATATCCCCTATGTCTGGCGGATCACAAATCCAAAAAAAGAAGAGAAGAAGCGCAGCTTTTCTCATTCCTCTCTCCACATTGTCGAAGTCCTACTTGAAATTATAAAACTTTTTTTAGGTATTGTCCGGTGAAGCTCCCCACCTTCTTAGAAATCGCCTCGGGTGTCCCAATGGCCACAATTTCTCCCCCACTCTCGCCGCCCTCGGGACCGAGATCAATTACCCAATCAGCCGTTTTTATCACGTCCAAATTGTGTTCAATGACGACAATCGTATTTCCTCTATCAACTAAACGATTCAAAACCTCAAGCAATTTTCGAACATCAGCAAAATGCAAACCGGTTGTCGGCTCATCTAGGAGATAAAGAGTCTTCCGGGTATCGCGTTTCCCGAGTTCAGCTGTTAATTTTATCCTCTGCGCTTCTCCGCCAGATAAAGTCGTTGCTGATTGTCCCAACTCCAAGTAGCCCAAACCCACCTCATCCAAAATCCTCAAACGATCGTGGAGCCATGGGATATCCTCAAAAAACCTTACCGCTTCCTCAACCGTCATCTTCAAAACCTCCCAGATATTTTTATTTTTGTATTCGACTTCAAGAGTCTCTCTATCAAAACGCTTGCCCTTACAAACATCGCATTCAACATAAACTGTCGGCAAAAAGTGCATTTCTATCGCATTAGTTCCGTGCCCCTCACAATTTTCGCATCTGCCCCCGCGGACATTAAAGCTGAACCGGCCCGGCTTATACCCGCGGACCCGAGCATCTTCAGTTGAAGAAAATAATTCCCGGATGAAAGTCCAAGCACCGACGTAAGTCGCGGGATTACTTCGCGGCGTGCGGCCAATCGGCGACTGGTCGATGTTTATAACTCTATTTATATATTCCAAACCGAGAATTGCCTTATGGGCGCCAATTTTATAAGCCGCTCCATTGAATTTATTTCCCAGGAATTTGTAGAGCACGTCATAAACCAAAGTGCTTTTACCCGAACCAGAAACGCCGGTAATGGCCGTAAACCGCCGTAAAGGGATTTGAACGTCGATATTTTTTAAGTTGTTAGCAGTCGCGCCCTTAATTTTCAAAAATTCGTGGTCTTTCGAAATTTTCCTTTTTTTTTCTGGAACCGCAATAAATTGCTTGCCGCGCAAATAATCGAGGGTTAAAGATTTTTTCTTCGGATCGTCGAAGATTTCTGGGATTTTCCCTTCGGCTACGATTTTCCCCCCATGAACGCCCGCGGCAGGACCAATATCCACTAAATAGTCCGAAGAACGGATCGTTTCTTCGTCGTGCTCGACAACAATCACCGTATTCCCCAAATCTCTTAAATCTTGGAGGGTTTTGACGAGCTTCGCGTTATCCCGTTGGTGAAGGCCAATCGTGGGTTCATCTAAAATATAGAGCGTGCCGGTAAGCCGCGAACCGATTTGCGATGCGAGCCGAATCCGCTGGGATTCCCCGCCCGAGAGCGTCCCCGCCTTTCTTTCAAGGGTGAGATATTCAAGGCCGACATCAATCATAAATTTCAGCCGGTTTTTGATCTCCCGGAGCGGGACTTCCGCCACTCCCAAGAATTTTTTATCTTTCGAAAGTTCTAATTTTGAAAAAAATTCGTTTACCTCAACAATCGACATTGCTGTAACGGTTGCGATGTTTTTATCACTAATTAAAACGTTCAGGGCCTCTTCTTTTAGGCGCTTACCCGCACAAACGGGGCAAATTTTTTCTGAAAAGATACTTTCAGTTCCCAAACCATTACACGCCGCACAGGCCCCATAAGGACTGTTAAATGAAAAAAGGCGAGGTTCGATCTCCGGAAACGAAAATCCATCATGAGGACAAGTAAATTTTGCGGAAAGAGAATGTTCTTCGTCTGTAACGGCCGTCACAACGTCATTGCCGTATTTCAAAGCGTGTTCGATCGCTTCTGAAAGCCGCAAACGATTGTCTTTTTCTTTGAAATCTAAAGTTGCAGGAATCCTATCAACCACAAGCTCAATTGTGTGTTGTTTATAACGGCTAAGTTCTATCCGGTCGCGCAGAGAATAATATTCGCCGTCAATCCTTACTTCCGAAAAGCCGGCGTTCAAAAAGTCATATAACATCTGGTAATATTCTCCTTTTCTGCCCCGCACAACCGGCGCCAAAATCACGAGATTCTTTCCTGACTTATTGTCCTTCGCAATTTCAATAACAAAATCCACTATTTCCTCATTGGTAAGTTTTTCAATCGCCTTGCCGCATCTCGGACAAAATGGTTTTCCGGCCCGCGCAAAAAGAACTCTAAGGTAATCATAGATTTCGGTAATAGTCGCAACGGTTGATCTTGGGTTAGCCGAATGACTCTTTTGATCAATTGAGATTGCAGGAGAGAGTCCTTCAATTTCATCAACATCCGGCTTATCAAGCCGGCCCAAAAACTGCCTTGCATAAGCCGAGAGTGACTCAATATACCGCCTCTGCCCTTCAGCAAAAATCGTATCAAAGGCAAGAGAAGATTTTCCGGAACCCGAAAGACCCGTAAAAACCACCATTTTATTGCGCGGTATTTCAAGATTGATGTTCTTTAAGTTATGTTCCCGCGCACCTTTGATTTTTATAAATTCATTCATGGTTAAAAACGGAAATTGCCCCCGTTCCTAAAATCCTTAGGGGGGATAATAAACTCAAGTTTACCGTAAAAACAGAAAAGGTCAAAATTGAAACTTTAAAGATAAAGGGGACTGCTGTGACGCGTCACAGCGCTATGGTAAAATTATCCTGTGGGTAAAATTACGGATAAAAACAAAAATGGAATGGGATTGCCGCCCGTTAGCGATTACTCTTCCCGCAAAGAATGGGAAAAAGTCTGTTGGAATAAAATACTGAATTCTAAAAAGCTGTTGGAAATGCTGGTCGCTCCTTACGAACGCCGCAACTTCGTACTGCGCGCTGCGGTAGTTGACCTATTAGGCTCGGGAAAAAGTTACCGTGAGATCGGCGACGAACTATGGCTCTCGTCACAAACCATAAGCAGTATCAAAAAAGCGTTAATAGAAAAGGGTTACAAGAGTTATCGAGAACGAGGCAAAACTGAGCGGAAAAAGAGAGTGTGGAGCAACTATCCCCGAAAGAAAAAGGAATCCTACCGGCGCTATCGTCGCACAAAATATGGAAAAGTTTATATGCCTTAATAGGTCGGCACTGTGACGCGTCACAGCGCCACAAAAAAGGCTGAGTATTTTTTAAGAAGGTTTTCGAAAAATCAAACAAAAAACCCAAAGAAATTAATCCTTGGGCCATTTACTACAAAAATGACGCATCTTATCTGCAAGTATCTCTCTTACGTGAAACCAGAATTTAGAAAAACAGAGTGGACACTCTACAATAACAATACCAATGTCCAACCCGCTCGAAGAAGAGGGTCCATCAAGAGAAAAACCGACAACTTGATCGATTTTCATAATAAAATCAAATCCCCAGTGGCCACACTCACAAGCCAAGTCCATGGCATGATACAGAGACGGACTATACCGCTCGCCCCAAGATTTAAATTCTGACACTTACTAGTCCTCAAACCATAACTTAAATAAGAAAACTAACAAAAAGATTCCTAGAAAAACCTGAATGCAGCCTAATGCCACAACACCAACTCCCAAAAGAACAACTTCCTGCCAAAAATCTTCGGGTTTTATGGCAAATCTTACTAAGAGATAAAACCATGTCGGAATAAAACAAACAACAAAAGCAATGAAACTAATCAAAAGGTTCTCTAAAACATCACGCATCCCGCGTCGTCGTCTGGTGTAGGGCATCATCTTCAATTCTCCAGCGGAAAATTCAAGAACTAAATACAACATTAATTAAATAATCTAAAAAAATCAAATACAAAAACGGTCGCCTAAGGCGACCGTTTTTTCACAATCATCAACGAACTTTTAGTACATTGCATTCATTCCCTGCACGTCACCGCTATTTAAATCTCTTTTCTTTGTCTCTCCGTAATCGGCATAACCATACATCGTCTCTTCGGTGCAGGTATTATAGAGATCAGCTAAGCCAACCGAGTGGCCAAGTTCGTGGGTCGCAATATTTTCAAAATCCATCTTGCCCAATTCGCCCGATGCTGACCAATCATAGTCGAAATCATCATAAACCTGATCCCACTCAACTAATTTTCGGTTGAATGTCGGACCGCTAAATATTCCCCAAACGATCGTTACGGCAATCGCGCCAGGATCAGCAACGTTCGCAAAATAAACCTCGTTCAGATTATCAGGACTTACTGTATCGGCTACAAGAGTTCCGGTAGCAAAGAAACCATCGCCCAAGACATTCGCTCCGCCATTACCTAGAGTACCATCAGTCGCATCTTCCCACTTCGAAACATTTGAGGCTAAATTGCTTAAGACATAAGACCCGCCTAAGCCTCGGCCATTCGAAGGGTTCACAAACCACGGCTCAACCGATTTCCATTTTGCGCCATTTGCGAGAAAACCATAACATTTCGGTGCCCTTGCCTTTGAAGCGCGTGCGCTCGCATTAGCGCTTCGATAATGCACAATTGCATAACCCTGCACCAATTCATGAGTCGCCGGATCAACCTTTTCACCCAAATATCTCACTGCCGCATTATCACTTGCCGCATCCGGCAGATTTAGGGCTGGAACGGCACCAACCGGAAACGCCAAGGAAAACAAAGCGACCGTAGAAGAGATTGAAATTAATTTTTTGATCATTTTTAACTTAAACAAATTGACGACCTTTGATAACAACATTTCCTAGTGTAGCAAATTAAGTTTGTTAAATCAACCTTTTTCATTGCTTTAAGGAGAAAGTGTGGTAGATTAGAACTAGAACATTAGCACGAGTCACGAGGAGCTTAAATTGGACCGCCAACAGGAAGAAAATGTGGATGTGATGCTTGCTGTTTTCGCGGCAATGGCCAAATTGGGCCTTGATAATCTTGATGTGGAAAAACTTGAAAATTCTTTCCCGGCTGTCTTGGAAATTCTTGGAAACAAAGTTGTTTTTTATAGAGACCCCGTTACCGGCCGCTATTCCCAGCTCTATAGCGCGGTTGTTAGAATCCAACGCTTCGGATTCTGCCGTTGGGAATCTCCTCACTACAGAAAACTTCAACTTTTGTTTTCCCCCCGAGATGTCCATAAAATTCTCTCCAAAAAAGAGGATTATGAAGTTATCAAAAGAGCCGCGCAAGCTTGGCACGACAGTTATTTTGGGATAACCCCCGCCGCTTCCTAAGCGGCTTTTTTATTTTTATTTATTTTATGTCCTCACCCCTTCAGTATATACTGAGCTACTGAAGCTAATAAACTAAGCAGACAACTTATAATATTTCCTTAACTCTCCATCCCCTTCTAAAAAGTTTACTGCCATTACTTTGCAATATTTATGTAAATTGTTTTCAACAATAAATTCCCAAAGATCGCTCGCCAATTGCTCGGGAGCGGCCCACAAACTTTTTTGTAAAGGGTAGAAATTATAAAATTTTAAAACTCTTCGTAGATGGTCTCTTTTGACGTTGAACTCATTCGGTATATCAAAACTTATCAAATACCATCTACCGTCCCAAGTTTTTGGCAACGATTTTTTAAATGTTGATTTGCGAAAAAATTTTAAACCGATTTTGGAAGGAATTAACTTTTTATCTTTTGCTAAAACCAAACCTCTTTTAATCAAACGTTTCAGGCTCTGTTTCAGATATTTTTTCTTCTTATAACGATCGACAAATTTATCAATCAAAGTAAAAGTCACCGCCTTACCATCTCTAAAAAACTCGCTCCATTCCCGAATGTATCTTTTGGCATCTACTGATGTTTTTCCCATTTTCAGATTATAACTTACTTGCCTCACTTATTCAGTATATGCTGAATAAGTGAGGCAAATTTATTTTTTAACTTATTCCTTTTTAACTCCCTTAGTTAGAACTTTAATTTCATCCCTCAAAATTGCCGCAAGTTCGAAATCGAGCCGTTTGGCCGCTTCTCTCATCTCTCTTTCTTTATCTTTAATAAGACTCTCTATCGCTTTCTTTGATTTTGGAATGGGCTTCATCTCAAGCGCCAAAATATCTTCTGTTGGCACAATATCGGTTATGGCTCTGACAATTGTTTTTGGGATTATATTGTGTTTCTTATTGTATTCGATCTGAATTTTCCTCCGCCTTTCAGTTTCTTGAACCGCCCGTTCGATTGAACCTGTAATATTGTCAGCGTAAATTAAAACTTCGCCGTTCACGTTTCGAGCCGCCCGGCCAATCGTCTGAATTAAAGATGTCTCGCTCCGCAAAAAACCTTCCTTATCGGCATCCAAAATAGCGACAAGCGAAACTTCCGGCAAATCAAGCCCTTCTCTCAAAAGATTTACGCCAACCAGAACATCTATCTCTCCTCTTCTCAATTTCGTAAGAATTCTTATTCTGTCCAAGGTCTTCACGTCACTGTGGAGATAAGATACTTTCATTTTCTTCTCTTCCAGGTAGCTCGATAAATCCTCCGCCATTTTTTTAGTAAGCGTAGTCACCAAAACTCTTTCTTTCCCCCTCACCCTATCCCCTATACGCTCAATCAAATCCTCAATCTGCCCACGAACTGGTTTGATCGTAATCTTCGGATCAATCAAGCCAGTCGGCCGAATGATCTGCTCCACGATCTGCCCCGAACCTGTCGAAGAATCGCTTTTTTTCTTTTCGTAGAGACTGGGAGTGGCAGATGTATAAATCACTTGCCCCACCTTCTCCTCAAATTCTTTAAACCTCAGGGGGCGGTTATCAGCGGCCGAAGGCAATCGGAATCCGTATTCGATAAGCGTGCGCTTTCTTGAAGCATCGCCTTCGTACATTCCCTGGATTTGAGGGACCGTAACATGAGACTCGTCGATTACCGTAAGAAAGTTTTTTGGCCCGCCTGCCGGCGAGGCAGGAAAATAATTTAAAAGCGTATCCGGCGGTTCACCCTCGCTTCGTCCTGATAAATGGCGGGAGTAGTTTTCAATGCCGTGGCAATAACCGATCTCTTTCATCATTGCGATATCGAATTTAGTGCGCCGTTCAAGCCGCTCGGCTTCAAGTAATTTTCCGTTCTTTTCAAAATACTTAAGGCGTTCTTTTAATTCTTTTTTTATCGCCTCGACTGCCCGCTTGCGTTCTGAGACCATCGTAATAAAATGTTTTGCCGGAGCAATGAAGATTTCGGGGATCGTTGGAGTTTTCCCGGGCCGGAAGCCCTCAACCGGATTCACTTCGTAAATTTTTTGGATCTCTCCGTTTTTTAATTCGAAATTATATATCACTTCCCGGTCGGGAGGCATAATTTCCCAATTATCGCCCCGCAAACGAAAAGTGCCTCGTTTTAAATCGACACTTGTACGGGTAAAGTGAAGTTCGATCAATTTTCTTGAAAATCCTTTCCGGTCGATCTTGTCGCCAATTTTAAAGTGAAAAATATTCGCGGCATAAACCTCGGGCGCGCCGAGGCCGTAAATACACGAAACCGAAGCGACAATTATCACGTCTTTGCGGGTTAAAAGCGCGGTTGTCGCCGCATGACGCAACTTATCTATTTCATCATTGATCATTGCTTCCTTGCCGATATAAGTATCCGAAGTCGGGATATATGCCTCCGGCTGATAGTAATCGTAATAAGAAACGAAATAATGTACCGCGTTTTTTGGGAAAAGCTCGCGGAATTCATTGCAAAGCTGGGCCGCCAAAGTTTTATTGTGGGCAATCACGAGTGTTGGTTTTTGAATCGCTTCAATTACATTCTCAACCGTAAAAGTTTTTCCCGAACCCGTCACACCCAAAAGAGTCTGGTGTTCGTAACTTTTCCCTAGCCCCTCCACTAATTGCCTTATCGCTTTGGGTTGATCCCCCGCCGGTTTATTTTTTGAAATTATTTTGAACTCCATGATGCAAAACTAGAGCCCGGTTTAGTTACTAGGGCTCCTATACGCCAACTTTATATTTCAAACATACGAAAGTCAAAAATAGTCCGACAAGTTCACTGTAAATAAAAACCGCCCAATATGACGGTTATTGAGGCGGTGAAATATCGGGACGATTGTGATTTTTGAGCTCGTTTAAAGTAAAAATACCAAGTCCCCAAAATGCACATTGAACGAACCCAAGCCAGCGAAAAGCTTTTTCGATTCTGCCTTGTTCCACAAATTCCCTGATCCTAGGGATCATGGATCGGACATGACCAATAACTAATTCCGCTGATTCCGAAAAGTAGATGCGCTGATTTTCGGGAAATTCAAGAGATCGAATTTGAGGATGACGTCTATCGAGGATCTTTCCGTAAAAGTTCACAACCTGGATTATTCTTTCGCCGGTCACGAATCCTCCTTAAATTTAATAAAGTCCTAGTTCAAATGTAACACAGGAGGTTGTTATTCAACAACTTCTACCGTTGCGAAATGTGATGCGTTTAAGTGATCGTGATATTTCCAAGAACCAACTTCGTTAAATTGGAAGGACCATTCGCCTCCCGCAGGAATTCCGGCGCAAGCGTCAAAGATCTTTGAAGCTTCGGCGGTACCGCACTTTTCAACTCCAGAGCCAGGATAAACTTTGTGGGTGGGGTGCATTGCTGATGCCGGCCACGCCGCAACTGCGCTCTTATTCATCCAAGTCACTTTGCCGCCTTTTTTGACTTCAATAACTTTTGGAGAAAAACCTTCGCT